>DATLMT010000377.1:0-10500 GCA_035537135.1 Burkholderiaceae bacterium
GAGCATCGCTGCTGCGCGCCGCAACGGAGTAAGCGATCAGTAGAATCCGCCGCGCGCTCGTTGCGCACCTTCTCAATGGCCGAACAACAAACTCTCTTTTCTGCTTCCGGCGAGGGCGGCGACGGTGATGATTCGTTGACGCTGGCGCACTTCGCGCAGCAGGCCTATCTCGATTACGCGATCTCCGTTGTTAAGGGGCGCGCTCTGCCTGATGGGTCCGATGGGCAGAAGCCGGTGCAGCGCAGGATTCTGTACGCGATGAACGCGATGGGTCTGGCGTCCGGCGCGCGGCCGGTGAAATCGGCACGCGTGGTGGGTGACGTTCTTGGTCGGTACCACCCGCATGGCGACCAGGCCGCGTACGACGCTATGGTGCGCATGGCGCAGGATTTTTCTTTGCGCTATCCGCTGATCGACGGTCAGGGCAACTTCGGCAGCCGCGACGGGGATGGCGCGGCCGCGATGCGCTACACCGAGGCGCGGCTTACACCGATCGCGCGCCTTTTGCTTGACGAGATTGACGAAGGCACCGTCGATTTCATGCCGAACTACGACGGTTCGACGCAGGAGCCCCGGCTGTTGCCGGCGCGGCTTCCATTCGTTTTGCTCAACGGCGCGTCTGGAATTGCCGTTGGCATGGCAACCGAAATTCCGTCGCATCACCTGCGCGAGGCTGCTGCGGCGACGTTGGTGCTGGTGAGAAATCCAAAAGCGAAGCTCGAAGACGTATTGCGTGAAATGCCCGGGCCGGATTTTCCCGGTGGCGGCCAGATCATCTCATCGCGCGACGACATTCGCGACGTGTATGCAAGCGGCCGCGGCAGCGTCAAGGTGCGTGCGCGGTTCGAGTTCGAGGAGCTGGCGCGCGGCCAGTGGCAGCTGGTCGCGACCGAGCTTCCGCCCGGCGCGTCTGCGCAGCGTGTGCTTGAAGAAATCGAAGAGCTGACCAATCCGAAGATTCGCGCGGGCAAGAAAGCGCTCAGCAACGAACAGCAGCAGATGAAGCAGCTGGTGCTGTCGGTGCTGGAGGCGGTGCGGGATGAGTCGGGCAAGGATGCGGCGGTGCGGCTGGTCTTCGAGCCGCGCACATCGAAGATCGATCGCGATGAATTTACGCGAACGCTGCTCGCGCACACCAGTATGGAAGGCAACGCGCCAATCAATCTGGTGATGATCGGCGGCGATGGCCGGCCGCGGTGCAAGCCGCTGACCGAAATACTGCTTGAATGGATCGAGTTTCGTATTGCCACTGTGCGCCGCCGCTCGCAGCACCGGCTGCAGCGCGTCGATGACCGGATCCACATTCTTGAAGGCCGACAGCTGGTGCTGCTGTCGATCGACAAGGTGATCAAGCTGATTCGCAATTCTGACGAGCCGAAGCCGGATCTAATCAAGGCGTTCAAGCTTTCCGAACGGCAGGCTGATGACATCCTCGACTTGCGCCTGCGGCAGTTGGCGCGCCTCGAGGGTTTTCGTATCGAAGAAGAGCTGGCGGAACTGCGCAAGGAGCAATCGGCGCTCGGCAAGCTGCTGGGCTCGGATGCTGCGCTGCGTAAGCTGGTCGGCAAAGAAATCGAAGACGACGCCAGAAAGTATGGCGACAAGGATTTGCGCCGCACGCTAATTGAAACGGCCGAGCGTGCGACCGTAGAGCTGAAGGTGACTGATGAGCCGATTACCGTGATCGTGTCCCAAAATGGATTCGTTCGCGCGCGTAGCGGTCACGGACACGATTCATTGCAGTTCACGTTCAAAACGGGCGACGCGCTATATGCAGCGTTCGAATGCCGCACCGTGGACACCTTGATCGCGGTCGGCAGCAACGGACGCGTTTATTCGATTCTGGTCCGCGATCTGCCATCGGCGCGCGGCGACGGCGCACCGGCGACTTCGCTGATCGATCTCGCACCCGAAACGCGGCTGGTCGCCTACATCGCAGGATCGCCTTCGCTGCCTTTGCTGCTTGCCACAAGCAGCGGCTTCGGATTTGCGGCCACCTTAGGCGATATGCTATCGCGGCAGCGCGCTGGCAAGCAGTTCATCAACGTTGATCCCGGCGCCGAACCGTTGCGCCCGTACCCGGCCGATGTTGCGACCGATCGCTTTATAGCGTGTCTGTCGGAGCGTGGCCGGGTCCTCGTGTTCGACGCCTCCGAGCTGAAATCATTGTCGGGCGGGGGACGCGGAGTGACGTTGATGGACCTGGATGACGGTGAGAAGCTTCTAGCTGCGCTGCCAATTTCACAAAACGGTGCGATCGTTACTGCGACGAAAGGCAAGGCGGACAAGCCCGTTGATATACATCTTGCCGGTGCAGCGCTGCAAGCCCAGCATGGCCACCGCGCTCGAAAAGGAAAGCTGATTGACTCGAAACTGAAGCCGCCATTTTCGCTGCGCAAGGTGTTCGCCAAAGAAGACCTTGGATGAACCCAATTGAAGCGATGCAAGCCGCAGCATTTAATTTGGAAGAGCGATGAGAATTATCTACACCACGCTGTTATTTGCACACGTAATCGGTGTCGCCGTTTGGGTCGGAGGCATGTTCGTTTTGCACTTTGCGGTACGACCATCGGCGGGCAAGTTACAAGAGCCGTCGGTGCGACTTACGTTTTTATCTTCCGCGCTCGGCCGCTTCATGTCGTGGGCCGCGCTAGCGATCATCGCGGTGCTGGCAAGTGGGTTGGGAATGATCTTGATCGGCGGCGGCTTCAGAAATGCGCATCTGTCGGTGCATTTGATGCTAGCCGTTGGGCTGGTGATGATGGCGCTCTATCTGCACATTCGGTTTTCACCGTTCAAGCGAATGCGTGCGGCCGTCATGAGCGCCGACTGGGCAGGTGCCGCCGCCAATCTCGATGTGGTGCGCAAAATGGTGGTGATCAATCTCGTGTTGGGATTCGTCACGATTGCGATCGCAACGATCGGGCGGGCCGCGTTGTAGCTACAGTCGCAACACGCCTTCGCTGACCAGCACCGACGCACCGCCGACGCGCACGGCCTGCGCGATCCCATCATGCACGTCGGCTTCGAGTTCGATCTGACTTGGTCTGCCGACCGCTTCGCCTTGCAGTACGGTCCAGCGTCGCGTACCGGATGGACGCGGGTCGCGACGCACCAACCACCCCGCAAGCGCAGCTGCGGCTGAGCCGGTCGCCGGGTCTTCAGCCACGCCGGCACCCGGCGCGAACATTCGCACGCGCCAAGTGGACGCGTCGAGCTGGGCGATTGGATAAACCTCCTGAGTAATGAATCCGGCAAGGGCGTCGCGCCACCGCATCAAATCGAGCTGAGCTCGCATCAGCGCGTGCGACGTAGCGATCGGTGTCACTAGATACGGCACTCCGCACGACCATACCTCGGGCGACCCGGCAACTTCATCGACAGCGATCTGCAACATGTCCGCAACAGTCCTGCGCGTGGGCGGCGCAGACTCGATACATTCAGGCAGGCGCGCTGACGTGAAAGTGCACCGTACGATTCTGCCGTTGTCGCGCTCGATGCGCACCGGCACTGGCCCGATGTTTTCTTCGAGCACCAGCTCGGCCGCCTTGTCCCAGTCGGCGGACGCCAGTACGAACGCGGTGCCAACGGTTGGATGCCCGGCAAACGGCAATTCGCGGGTAGGCGTGAAGATGCGAACGCGCGCTGTATTCCGGCTGTCGGCCGGGGCTGTCACGAATGTTGTTTCCGAGAAATTGAACTCGCGCGCAATCGACTGCATCGCTTGATCATCGAGCCCGCGCGCGTCAGTCAGTACGGCCAGTGGATTGCCACTGAACATGCGATCGGTGAAAACGTCGCACGTAGTGAAGTGGAAGTCCTTCATCGTGCGACTTTAGCTGAATCGCACATCGCTGCCCCTACAATCTCGCTCCCGCGGACTTCAGCAGCTTGTGTCGCAATCCCTTTATCAACTGATCGGCGCGTTTGTCGTGCGCCACTGGCGCGCCTACATTGCTTCGGCAGTGATGCTGATCGGCATTGCGGTTCTGACAGTTCTGGTTCCGCGGCTCGTTGGCCAAGCGGTCGATGGTCTGGTTGCCGGCACATTAAAAGGTTCTGCGCTGGTGCGCGAGCTGGTGACGCTGGTTTTAATGGGCGTGGTGATCTATCTGCTTCGTGTCGGTTGGCGGCTGCAGTTGTTCTCGGCCGCGTATCAACTCGGCGTCGAGCTTCGTACGCGCCTTTACGAACGCCTTTCGTTGCAGGGTCCGCCGTTTTTCAATCGCAGCCGCACCGGCGACCTGATGGCGCGCGCGACGAATGACGTCGACTCGATCGAGATGGCCGCCGGCGAGGCATTCTTGGCGGGGTTCGACGGCACGCTCACTTTGATTTTAGTCATTGCGATGATGGCGATCGGGATCGACTGGCGGCTGGCGTTGATTGCGCTATTGCCGTTTCCATTGATGGCGATTGCTTTCTGGTTGATTTCGCGGCGCGTGCACGCCGCCTGGCGCGATTCTCTGGATCGATTTTCCAATCTAAACGATCACGTACAGGAAACGATTGCCGGGGTTCGCACGTTGCGCGCGCTCGGTCTAGAAACGCACGCAGTGCGCGATTTCGCGCAGCGCGCTGCGGCCGCGGCGGACGCGAACCTTCGTGCGCTGAAGTGGGAGGCGGCGTACGAGCCCGCGGTCGGCTTCACGTTAACCGCGGCCACCGCGTTGACCCTCGGGGTCGGCGGCTGGCTGGTGTGGCAGCAACAGCTGACCGTTGGCGAGCTCACGAGCTTTGCGATGTATCTGTCGCAGCTGATCTGGCCGATGTTTGCAGCGGGGTGGGTGCTGTCGCTGCTCGAGCGCGGCAAGGCGGGGTGGACCCGACTGCAGCCGACTTTGCTCGAACCGTTGTCCATTGAAGACCAAGGCACGGCAGACGCCTTGGTGGCGGGCGCGCTTCGCTTTGAAAATGTGACGTTCAGCTATCGCTCGGACGCTCTGCCCGCAGTTGCGGACGTGTCGTTCGAATTGCAGCCTGGGCGGACGCTGGGAATCGTCGGCCCGACCGGCGCCGGCAAGTCGACACTTCTCGCATTGCTGCTGCGTCACTACGCACCCGATAAAGGACAGATCGTATGGAGTGGGCGCGGCATTGATCAGTACCGGATTGAAGCGCTGCGCGCGGCGGTCAGTTGGGTGCCGCAGGAGGCGTTTTTGTTTTCGGCGACGCTGGAGGAGAACATCGCATTGGCTCGCAGCAACGCAACTCGTGCAGAGGTTGAGCGTGCAGCAGAGCTCGCCTCTTTGCATGACGATATTGCGCGCTTTCCACATGGATACCAAACGATGGTGGGAGAGAGGGGTATCACGTTATCGGGCGGGCAGCGGCAGCGAGTTGCGATTGCGCGTGCGCTGTTGACGGAAAAGCTGCTGCTGCTGCTCGACGATGCGCTGTCTGCCGTCGACACGGGTACCGAAACGCAAATCCTGACGCATTTGCGTGGCGGGTTGCAGACCGAGGGACGGCGCACGGCAATTATTGTCAGTCATCGGCTGTCTGCTGTATCTGATGCCGATTTGATCATCGTGCTCAAAGCAGGGCGCATCGTGGAACGCGGTTCCCATGATGAGCTGCTGGACATTGACGGTTGGTATGCCGCTCAGTGGCGTTACCAGCAGCTCGAAGCAAGCCTGGAAAGTGAGTAATGGCGACTGCGGCGATTCAACATCAGGAGCTGCGGCCAGTTCGGCACAACGAACGACGCCAGGCGTTCGCGCTGCTGTGGCACGCAGCCCGACCTGACAGGAGGCAGTTGCTGCTGGCTGGTCTGCTGCTGCTCGCGGCGGGTGGACTCGAAGCACTGGGGCCGATATTCGGCAAGCTTTTCATCGACAAGTACCTGCTGCCGAGCCGTCTCGAAGCGTTGCCTGTGTCGCTTCTGATCGGCGGTATCGTGATCGGCGGCTTCATGGCGAGCACGCTGCGCTACTTCCAGCTGGTTCGACTAGCCGGTGTAGCAATGCGATCCGTGCGCCGTTTGCGCGAGAGCGTTTACAACCATGTGCTGCGCCTGCCGATGGCGTTTTTCGACAGGGCGATCACCGGCCAGCTTGTAAGCCGCATCACCAACGACACCGAACAGATCCGGCAGCTGTACGTGCAGGTGATGTTTGAGATGCTGCAGGGCGTGACGGTCCTGCTTGGTGCGGTGGTCGCGATGGCGTGGCTCGACTGGCGGCTGATGCTGATCGTGTTGATGCTGATTCCGGCAACCGCGCTGATCGTAATCGGCTACCAGCGTTTGTCGGCCGGTGCGGTGATGCGCTCGCGCGAGCTGCGCAGCGTCATCAACGCGCAGATGGGCGAGAGCATCGCAGGCATGAGCGTGCTGCAGGCCACCGGGGCGGCGCAGCGGTTTGCAATGCGGTTTGCGAACACCAATCGTGAGCACTACACGGCGCGGCTCGGTGAGGTACGTGCGAACGCATGGCTTTTGCGTCCCGCGCTCGACATGATGAGTATCCTGCTGATCGTCGCGATCATTGCAGCGTTCGGCACGCAATCGTTCGGCGCGCTCCAAGTAGGTCTGCTGTATGCATTCATCACGTATGTGGCGCGCGTCGTTGAGCCGCTGATCTCGATCACGATGCAGTTTTCTTTACTGCAGCAGGCGCTGGTCGCGGCGTCGCGCGTCAACACGCTGCTCGACGAAGGCGAATCGCAGCGGGTCACGCATCAGCGCCGTGTCAGCCGTGGTCATGTGCAGCTGATCGATATCAGCTTCGGGTATGACGCCGAGCAACCGGTTTTGCACGACGTCAGCATCGACGTGCCTGCGGGCAGCTTTGCCGGCATCGTCGGCCATACCGGCAGTGGCAAATCGACGCTGCTGTCGCTGCTGCTGCGCTTTTACGCGCCGCAAGCAGGCCGGCTGGAGATCGACGGAATTCCGCTTGCCACCATTGGCGATGAACACTTTCGTGCCGACGTCGGCCTGGTTCCGCAAGAGCCGTTTTTATTGGCCGCGTCGGCCCGCGAGAACATCGACATGGGGCGGAATCTGTCAGCGGCGCAGATCGAGGCAGCTGCGCGCGCCGCGAATGCGCACGAATTCATCGATCAGCTCGAGCAGGGTTACGACACGCCGCTTGGCGAAGGCGGCGCGCGGCTGTCGTCGGGTCAGAAACAACTGATTGCGGTTGCGCGTGCGCTGGCGGGCGCGCCGCGCGTGCTGTTTCTTGACGAAGCCACCTCGCGCATCGACAGCGGCACCGAGCGGCAGGTCGCGCAGGCGCTGTCGCTGCTGCACGGAAAGACCACCGTCATTGCGATTGCGCATCGCCTGTCGACGATCCGCGCTGCCGATGAAATTTTCGTCCTTAATCACGGCCGGCTGGCCGAAAAGGGCACGCACGAACAACTGATGGCGATCGAAGGCGGCATTTATCAGCGGCTGTATCTGCTGCAGCAGATTGCCGAGTGATAGCAAGCGGGACGCCGATTTCGGATTTCGACAAGCTGCTGAAAATAGCGATTCGCGAGCGGCGGCTGGTTACGTTCGTTCTTGATCAGCGGCTGAGGCGCGCCGAGCCGCATGACTATGGCCTGATCGACGGCGAGCGGCGTTTATTTTTCTATCAGGTCGGCGGCGAGAGCCGTTCGGGCCGCCCGGTGGGCTGGCGGTGGGCCATGCTTTCAAAGATGTCCGAGCTCCGCGTGCTGGACCAGTGTTTTCCCGGGCCGCGGCCGGCCCCTAGCGGAAGGCACGTCAAGTGGGACAAGCTGTTCGCCACTGCGAGGCTCGCAGCGGTCGCGCGATAATGGTGGCTTTTCTTTCTACGCAACGCCGCCATGGAGACACAAGACACTACCCGCAAAGAAACACTCGGCTTTCAAGCCGAGGTCAAGCAGCTGCTGCAGCTGATGATTCACTCGCTGTACAGCAACAAGGAAATATTCCTGCGCGAATTGATCAGCAACGCATCCGATGCATGCGACAAGCTGCGCTTCGAAGCGATGTCGCAGCCGGCTATTTTGGAAGGCCACTCTGAACTCGGCATCGCTGTGTCTTTCGATAAGCAAGCGCGCACGATCACGGTGTCCGACAACGGAATCGGCATGTCGCGCATTGATGCGATCGAGCACCTGGGAACGATAGCGAAATCCGGCACGCGTGAGTTTTTTGCGCAGCTGTCGGGGGATCAGCAAAAGGATGCGCAGCTGATCGGCCAGTTCGGTGTCGGCTTTTATTCGAGCTTCATCGTGGCCGATCGCGTGACGGTAGTGTCACGGCGCGCCGGCGAGGACGCCACCGCAGCTATACGCTGGGAAAGCGATGGCGGTGGCGAGTTCACGATTGAGCCCGCGCAGCGCTCTGAGTCCGGCACCGATGTCACGCTGCATCTACGGGAAGGCGAAGACGAGTTCCTGGCCGCGGGCAAGTTGAGATCGGTGATCACGCACTATTCCGACCATATTTCGCTGCCGATTCGGATGCGCAAGGAGGTTTGGGACAAGGATCAGAGCGAGTATCGGCAGACCGACGAGCTCGAGACGATCAATCAGGCGAGTGCCTTGTGGGCGCGCGCCAAGTCCGACATCACAGACGAGCAGTATCGAGAGTTCTACAAGCACGTATCGCATGACTTCAGCGATCCACTCGCCTGGACGCACAATCGCGTCGAAGGCCGAACTGAGTACATTCAGCTGCTGTATGTGCCGGAGCGCGCACCCTTCGATCTATGGGACCGCGAGCACCGACACGGCTTGAAACTGTATGTCAAACGCGTATTCATTATGGAAGACGCGGGCGACTTGCTGCCCTCCTATTTGCGTTTCGTGCGCGGCGTCATCGACTCGTCGGACCTGCCGTTGAATGTGTCGCGCGAAATATTGCAGCAAAGCCGCGATGTGAAAGCGATTCGCGAGGGTTCCACCAAGCGGGTGCTGGGGCTTTTAGAAGAACTGGCGGAGAACCAGAAGGAAAAGTACACGGCATTTTGGAAAGAATTCGGGCAGGTACTGAAGGAGGGGGTCGGCGAAGACGCTGCGAATCGCGAGCGGATCGCAAAGCTGCTGCGCTTTGCATCGACCAGCAGCGACGAGCAAAGCGTGTCACTCGCCGATTACGTGGACCGCATCAAAGATAAGCAAACGTCGATTTACTACGTCACCGCCGATTCGCTTGCGGCGGGTAAGGCGAGCCCGCATCTGGAAATATTTCGCCGCAAGGAAGTCGAGGTGTTGATCCTAATCGACCGTGTCGACGAGTGGATGCTGTCGTTTCTCAGCGAGTTTGAAGGCAAAGCGCTGGTGTCGGTGGCAAAAGGCGATCTGGATCTTGGTGAGCTTGCTGACGCGCAGGAAAAGGAACAGCAGCGCCAGGTGGTCGAGCAGAGCAAGGAGCTTGTCGAAGCGGTCAAGACAGCGCTCGGCGAACGCGTGAAGGATGTGCGAATCACGCTGCGGCTGACTGACTCGCCGGCCTGTGTAGTGGCGGACGAGCATGCGATGAGCCAGCATTTGCAGCGACTGCTGAAAGCGGCGGGGCAGAACGCACCGGCAACAAAACCGATTCTGGAGCTCAATCCGAATCATCCGCTGGTGCAGCGGCTTAGTCCTGGCAATCAGAAATTGGCTGAGTGGGCAGCTCTGCTGCTTGATCAAGCGGTATTGGCCGAAGGCGGGCAGCTCGACAATCCGGCTGAGTTCGTCAAGCGTTTGAATGCAATGTTGCTGAATGGCAGCAGCTAGGCTGGCGGCACCATCGCTGCACGGTTTTCCGCCGGTCATCGACCGCGGCGTCGAGCGCTTGATCCTCGGCAGCTTTCCATCGGAGGCTTCGCTGGCGGCGGGTCAGTACTACGCGCATCCACGCAACCAGTTTTGGCGGTTACTGGCGGAATTGCTGGGTGAGCCTCTTGTCGAGATGTCGTATCGGCGGCGACTGCAGCGAGTTCTCGCACACCGTCTCGGCATTTGGGACGTGCTCGACGCGTGTGATCGACAGGGCAGCGGAGACGCGTCGATTCGAAATCAGAAAGCGAATAGATTTGCGCGGCTGCATCGTCTTGCTCCGCGTTTAACGGCGGTCGCCTTCAACGGCCAAGCCGCCGGCAGATTTGCTCCCGAGTTCGCCGCGGCCGGCTTTAAAACCGCGGTCTTGCCTTCTTCCAGCCCCGCTCACGCCGGCCGATCGTTCGAGCAAAAACTGGCCTTTTGGCGGGCATGGTGGGCCGTTTCTGCTGCTGGCGGGGCTCCAATAGCCTGAGATGCGGCCAAATCGGCCGCAATTAGCGCTCCCGCCACCGGCCTGTAATCGGCTAATCTTTCGACCCTCGGGCCCGGCCGTCGTGCCCGCGACTATTACTTGTGAGCGCCACGACTACTTCGACCCCAGGACGCGCCAGTCGCACCACGGTGCATCGCGAGATAGGCGAGATGCGCAAGTCGGTGCGCGTGCAACTCGACCCGTTGCTGCCTGAAGCTGCGCGCGAAGCGATCCAGGCGATTGATGCGGACGACGGCGCGTCGACGACGCTGAAGAAATCGGTG
>DATLMT010000378.1:0-3813 GCA_035537135.1 Burkholderiaceae bacterium
TTGTTTAATGATGTCGCTGTGCCAGGAAATCACGCGCCGCACGTTGCGCGGCAACGTCATCGCGGTTAGCTGTCCAAGCGGATCGGGAAAGTGCAAGTGAAGTACGTCGAAGCGGTGTTCGTAATGTAAACGGCGGGCCACCATAGGCATTGCCGGCGCCAGCGCGACGCTTGCGAGCGATCCATAGTTAGCGACGCGCACGGTGCGATAACCATTTTGACAGTACTCGTCGGTGACACCCCTAGCATTAGCCACCAGATTGACGACTTCAACGTCGGATGGCATGCCGCGCAGCAGCGCGCGTACATACCGTTCGATGCCGCCGACATCGCCATCGTATTTTCCCAGATGGAGAACTCTCAAGCGGCCACTGCGTTCTGGTAGACGGTCAATGTTTGACGCGCACTGCGGTCCCACGAAAATTGTGCAGCCTGTGCGAGCGCTGCTGCCGCGCGCTCGGCCCGGTGCTGTGGATCTTCGATCATGCGGCGCATCGCGCAATTCAAGGCATCGACATCCTGCGGGTCATGCATGACTGCGGCTGTGCCGCCTACCTCTGGCAGCGCGGAGGCATTCGAGAGGATGACCGGAGCGCCGCACGCCATGGCTTCCAGAGGTGGAAGCCCGAAGCCCTCGTAGAACGATGGATACAGCAAAGCGCATGCTCCAGAGTAAAGATTGGAGAGCTCTGCGTCCGATAGGTAACCGGTGGTTACCACCTCCCCGCGCTGCACCGGCGACCTCATCTCTCGTTCGAGTCGCGAAGTCAGCCAACCCTTCATTCCGACCAGCACCAAAGGAAAGCGGCGACGAAGCGGCTCCGACAGCAGTGCGTGCGCGCGTAGCGCAGCCTCGATATTCTTGCGGGGCTCAAGTGTGCCGACGCACAGAAAATAGGATTCATCCGTCAAGCCAAAGCGCGCAAGCGTTGCGCGTCGCTCTTCAGCCGTGCGCGGGTGAAATATCGCGCGCGCGGCATTCGGTGTGGTCGTCACTCGAGCGGGCTGCAACCCATAATGGTCGATGACCTCCGCGCGCACGAAGTCGGAAACGACCAGGACGTGCGCGGCCCGCTCCATGGCAGCAGGCATTAGTTTGTTCATGATGCGAACGCGCGCCGGCGGGTGCGCTTCTGGAAATCTTATCCACGAGAGATCGTGCACCGTGATAATAGTTGGCCCGTTAAAGCGAAACGGCAAGAAGCTCGGCTCGTGATACAGGTCCGGCTTGAACCGCCTCACTCCGAGCGTGAATTCGCGTTGCTGCACCAAACGGCTCAATTCATACGGAAACGGCACCCATCGTTTGACAAGCGGTTTGAGAAAGCCGATTTTGCGAGACGGAGCCGCTTTCAACTCGCTGCTCCACTCGCTCACGTAGAAGAAATCGAGAGTGATCTTTTCGAGAGCGCACAACGCACGCGCCAGATTGAACGTGTATTGACCAATGCCGGTAAGTGGAGACAACAACTGGGATGCGTTGAGCGCAGCCTTCACGGTCCTACCGCGCGCGCACGTCGCGAATCCGCTGCAACTCGCTCTTAAGCGCCTGACTGGCAGTGCTAGCGCTCATCTGGCTGCGAATGAACGCCTGGCCGCTCGTCGCAATGCGTTCGCGGAACGCTGAATCGCGCGCGATCCTTTGCATCCAATGAGCAGCGTGATCGATATCCGGGTCAGCCCACTGCTGGCCGTCACTGTGCACATAGGTACCCGGCGGGATGTCGACCAGACGGTAGTCGACCAGGCAGCTGTTGGCTTCGCTCATGAACTGAAGATTCCCGGAATAGCCGGTGCCGATAGCCGGCTTGCCGAGGTACATCGACTCCGCGAGCCCCAGGCCAAGACCTTCGGCCCGATGCAGCGAAACGTAGCAATCACACACCGATTGCAACCCCCACATCGATTCTCGCGTCAGACTCTTGTCGAGAATTACGATTCGTGGATCGTCTGCGCACATGGTCTTCAGCGAGACGAACCGCTCGCGCGCGCGTTCCGCGCCGATGGATTTCAGAACTAGATTGACATCTTTCGAGCGGTCAGCAAACGCGCGTTGAAACGCGGCGACCACGGCTTCCGGATTCTTGCGGTCGATATAGGAAAAAAAATCAAAGCTAAACAGAAACGTGAAGGCTTGCGGCCGAAGGCCGAATTCTGTGCGGGACAATTGGCGCGACAAGAAGACTTCGATTGGGTACGGAACGATGCGCACGGGCTTGTCACCGGAAGCAAGTTTCACAGCGTCGTGAACGTGACGCGTGGCGACCCAGACTTCATCAACCAAAGACAGCGAGCGCGCCCACGCTGGCGGGAATCGTTCAAGCTCCCAGAACCAGTAGCCGATGTTGTAGCGTCCGCGAAGAACCGAACCACCGAGGGCGTCAAACAAAACGGTCGTTTGATCGGCATTGACCACGCATAGATTTACGTCGTACTCAGCGCGCGCCGATAGCTGCCCCTCGAAAGTTTGATTGGCATTTCGATCGGCAAGGCCGCCTTCGAAGTTGATGAGCGCAGTGGCAGGTCCATGCTTCAGGGTCGCGTTCGCAAACGCGCGGGCGCACTCTCCAATACTGAACTCACCGCGAAAGTAACCGATCAAATTCAGCCCAGTACCAGTTTCCGAAGTTGTGACATTCCGCTGCACGCTGCGAGCGCTCATCAAAGATAAGCGGCTCAGCGCTCGCAACATTCTTCGGTGGAGAGGTTCCCTGATCGATGGCGGGACTTGGTAGTAGAGACGACGCGCACGCGTGCTCCTCCGCACGACGTCGAACGCACGCAGCGCGGAACTTGACGACTCTGCAATCAATGCGTCGACCAAGCGCGATCGCGGCATGCCAAAGCGGGGCTGCTGCTTCTGCGAGGCCGCCGAAACCGATGCACGAAAGCGTTCTAATTCCCTCTGCGCCGTGCGGATATGCGAGGCGCTTACACCGAGAACTCTTTCGCCCACTGCGACGACCCAGGACAGCAAACCTTCGCGGCCTGTGGCGGTCGACAGATCGAACGATCCACGCAGCAGATCCCGTCGTCGCCATGCTTCATAGAACAGCATTGAAATGCGTGGCGCTGCGTTGGGAAGCTTGTCGGTCGGCTGATCAAACGCGGAAGGTTCAATGCCGAACGGGTCGCGAACCTCAGCGGGCGCACCGATGTCGAACCGGTAGCGAAAAACTTGCCGCATCTCCGGCACGATAGGCGCGCCAGCCTTTGTACGGCCGAATGCGTACGTAGCCTTCGAGAACCGGTCGTAGCCGTTAGCGAGCAATTGGTTAGCGTAGGAGCGGAAGGCGGGTCGAAACGGCCCCAAATCGGATTCAGAGAATCGCGTTTGATGCTTCGAAAAGACGCCAGGGTCATGCGGATCGATGCCGGAAAAATGAAAAAACACCAGCGGCTCGCCCGCTGCGGTGTACTGGTCGCCCGTTTTGCCGAAAGGCCTGTGCGAAAGGTTCCAGTAGGCTGCGTTGTAGCCCGAATGTCGCAGCACCCGGACATCGGGAAACAAACCTGGTGCGAGGTCAATCCACTTTTGGTCGGTGAATAGTCCCGCTTCGAAGTCGACAAACGCGCCAAACTCGAGTCGCTGGGCCCACCAATCGAGCATCTGCTTGCGTGCGGGGTGGTTGGCCACGGCGACGAAGCCGCAGTTGTAAACGCCGGCACGCATGATCGAGAGCTCGGAGGGCGTCTTGTCGTCGTTCAGCGGCGCTGTTAAATGCGGTGTCAGCACAGCCAGAGCGCCGCTGTTAAACAACTCTTCGACTTCGATAAGCCGTCGAAAAAATTGAATGTCCGGATCGATATACAT
>DATLMT010000379.1:0-3358 GCA_035537135.1 Burkholderiaceae bacterium
GAAAGATCGGCACGCCGAGCGTGCGCGCCAGAACGCCTTCGATCGCGGCACTCGGATATGTCACGGCTTCCTGCCCCTGTCGCCGGCGCAGATACGGATGCACCATGCCGCCCTGAATCGGTCCCGGCCGCACGATCGCCACTTCGACCACCAAGTCGTAATAGCAGCGCGGCTTCAGGCGCGGCAGCATCGTCATCTGCGCACGCGATTCGATCTGGAACGTGCCGATCGTGTCCGCCGCGCAGATCATGTCGTACGTTGGCGTGTCGTCATCCTCGATATCGCCCATTTCAAACGGCCGGCCGAGTTTCTGCGCAATGAATTCGAGGGAGCGCCGCGTCGCAGACAGCATTCCAAGCGCCAGCACGTCAACCTTCAGCAGGCCGAGCGATTCGAGATCGTCCTTGTCCCATTGGATGACGCAGCGATCTTCCATCGCGGCATTTTCGATCGGTACCAGGCGCGACAGCTTGGTGCGCGCAATCACGAAGCCGCCGACGTGCTGCGATAGATGCCGCGGAAAGCCGCGCAGCTCGTTGGCGATCGCAAGCCACTGTTGAACGGCGAAACTTTCCGGATCGAAGCCCGCTTCGCTCATTCCTTTGGCGTGGCGCTGGCCGCTATCCCACCACTGGTGGTTTTTTGCGACCTGGTCGATGCGTTGCGGATCGAACCCGAGCGCCTTGCCGACATCACGCAGCACGCTACGCGAGCGATAACAGATGACGGTGGCGGCGAGTGCCGCGCGATCGCGTCCGTACTTGTCATAGATGTATTGAATGACTTCTTCGCGCCGCTGATGCTCGAAGTCAACATCGATATCCGGCGGCTCGTTGCGCTCGCGACTGATGAAGCGCTCGAACAGAACGTTGCAGCGGCGTGGATCGACCTCGGTGATGCGCAGGCAGTAGCACACCACCGAGTTCGCAGCTGAGCCGCGACCCTGACACAAAATGTTTTGCGAGCGCGCAAAGCGCACTACGTCCTCGATCGTCAGAAAGAACGCTTCGTATTTCAGCTCCGCCACCAGCGCGAGCTCTTTCTCGATCTGCGCGCGCACCGCGGGCGGCACACCTTCCGGAAACCGCTCGCGCGCACCGGCCTCGGTCAGTGCGCGCAGATGACTGGTTGCAGTTGCGCCCGGCGGCACGATCTCTTCCGGATACTCATAGCGCAATTCGTTCAGCGAAAACTGACAGCGCGCGGCGATCTTCAGCGTCTCATCCAGCCACTCAGGCGCATACAGCTGCGCCAGCCGCACCCGCGGCCGCAGATACTGCTCGGCGTTCGAGGCCAGCGCGAAACCGCATTCGGCCACCGTTTTGCCAAGCCTGATCGCAGCGGCCACATCGAGCACCGGCTTGCGCGAGCGCAGATGCATATGCACATCACCGGCTGCGACCAAAGGCACACCCGTGATGCTTGCAGCGCGCTCGATGCGTTCGATCAATGGGCCGTCGGTCGCGCGTAGAAGATTTTCCACCGCGATCCAGCAGCGATCTGGAAACCAGGTCTTCAGCCACATCGCCTGGCCGAACAATTGTTCAAACGAAGTTTCGTGCGATGGAATCAGCAGCGCCAGACATCCGGGCAGGTTTTGCAGATGCGGGTGCCCCGCTGCCCTGCCTTCAAGGTCCGATGCGTACGCGCGATAGCTGCCTTTGTCGGCACGCGTGCGCGCGAGCGTAATCAATTCGGACAGGTTGCCGTAAGCAGCGCGATCGGTCGCCAGCAACACCAGTTTTGCGTACGGCTCGCCGGTGGTGGTCAACAGATTGATTTCGGCTCCGATGATCAGGTGCAGGCCGTGTTCCTTGGCTTCGACGTGCGCACGCACGACGCCGGCGAGCGAGCATTCATCGGTAATCGCCAACGCCGCGTAGCCAAGTGCTGCGGCTCGCTCGACCAGTTCTTCGCCGTGCGAAGCGCCGCGCAGAAAACTGAAATTCGTCACGCAGTGCAGCTCGGCATAGCCAGGAAGATTGCTGATCATCCAAACTTCCCGTGCAGATACCAGCGATCGCGACTCATTGCATCAGGAACGCGTGGCCGAAAAATCCAAAGCAGTGCGTGCTGCTCGTCGCGTGCAATAAAGTAATCGCGCTCAGCCCACTGCCCATCCCACCACCCGCTCTCGATCCGCTCCGGCCCACTGAGAAGCGTCAGGGGTGTGCCGTAGACGGGGCGATGCTGCTGTTCGATCAGCGCTATCGGCTTGGGCAACAGCCAGAGTGGGCGCGGCGCGCTGTGGCTATTGAACCAATTTGCCTTGAGCGAACGCGACGCGCCAACGCGATCAACTGGCACTTCGCGAAACGCATGCTCGGGCCGGTGATCATCGCGCTGCTCGAGCTCGGTTACTGCTTCGGATCCAAGGCGCGCCTGCAATCGTTCGATCAGACGCAGCAGCCCTTCCTGCTCGCCGCGCACAGTCGCAAACAATTCTCCATGAGAAAGCTGCATGGGCACGATCTGCGCGCAGCGCAGATGCAGCTCGTACACCGGAGCCGCGAGTTGAGTATGTCCGAGCCGCTCGCGCAGCAGCGCCGTCATCCGCTCTTCGTCATTCGACGCATCGGCCAGATGCACCGTCAGCGGCGACGGAGCATGGTCTTCGTGCACCAGCGTGAATTCGATCGTGCGCGTCGCCGCATGGCGTGCCGCCAGCCAGCCCGTCATCTGCACGATCATCCGGCGTGCCGCGAACAGCAAGGCTTCGGCGTGATCGACCCGCGCCAGCAGCTCGAGCTTGGCTTCGAACACCGGCGGCGCGACGAACCACACGCGCGGATCGGGCTTGCGACCCAACGCACGATCGAGCTCGTCCAGCAGACGCGCCGAAAAGCGTCGCGCGATACCGCTGCGCGGAAGCTGCCGCAGATCCGCAATCCGCGTCACGCCGATACCTTGCAGCGCCTCCCAATGCGGCCGGCCTGGTCCGAGCAGCCATACCGGCAGATCCGCGAGAGCCGTCGAAAGCTGGCGCACATCACTGACTTGGGAGACTTCACCGTCACGTGCTGCGCGAGCGAGCATCCATGCCGCCTGCGGTACCGGCGCCAGCGCCATCTGCACTACGTACCCCTGCCGTGCAAGACCTGCGCGCAAATTCCTGACAATGCTGCCGTGACCGTTGAAGAGCTTCACGCTGCCTGAAATTTCAAGCAGCACTCCCGACGCAAGATCAGCGTCGGATTCTTCGCACGGTGCAACCAGTGCGACGTTCGGCGTAAAGCGCTGCGCCCACGCGGCGATCGCCTGCAGCGCACGGTTTTCCTGCGCATAGTCACGCAACTTGATATGCAGATGCGGACAGATCGCCAGCGCGGTCGCCCGCCTCATCCGCGCCTGCACCCCA
>DATLMT010000380.1:0-4755 GCA_035537135.1 Burkholderiaceae bacterium
ACCCCAAGGGCGTCAAATTGCGCTGGCAATGCGTCCAGCAACCTCGCTTCCTCGCCCTCGCGGGTGCTGGCCAACACCCAGACCGGCCGTGCACCACACGCACGGCGCCATGCGTTTCCGCGCGCAACCTGATGCTCGTCAGGCGCGAAGTCGAATTTCATATTGCCCGTGACTTCGACCCTTCGTGCTCCGACCTGCCGAATTCGATCCGCATCGGCGGCGGTTTGCGTTAGTGCCAAGGAGAATCGTTCGGCGGTCTCGTGCAGCAGCCCCGGCATCAACGCCGCATAGCGGCGCGAGCGACGGAACGACCGCTCGGACAAGCGCGCGTTAACGAGCGCCATGGGTATGCGTTGTTCCACCGCAGCCGCCACCAGGTTTGGCCACGCTTCCGTTTCGACGCTGATGCCGAGCAGCGGTCGAAACGCGCGCAGAAAACGGCGAACCGCATATGGCAGGTCGTACGGCAGATAGCTTTGCAGCACTCGCCCGCGCAAACGCTGTGCGATCTCCGCACCGGCGGCGCGACCCGTTGGCGTCATGTGGGTCAGTAGAAAACGATGGCGTGGGTACCGTTCGGCAAGCGCATTAATCAACGGCTCGGCCGCGCGTGTTTCACCTAGCGAGACTGCGTGAATCCAGATGAGCGGGTCCCCGTCGCTTCCCATAAAGCGCAGGCCGAAGCGTTCCGCCCAGTGCAGCCGATACTCGGGTTGCCTCCGCGATCGCCATAGCAAATAAGTAGCGGCGAACGGCATCACCAGAAAAGCCACTGCCGTATACGCAGCGCGTACGGGCGTCATTGCTGCGGATTCATCACGCGCGCCGCAGCGTCGATCACTTCGCTGGCCGCTGGAGCGGCAGTCGCGCTGCCGACGCTTGCTACGGCATTGCCGGCGTCAGCATCAGCGGTCAGCCCGACCAGGCCCGGATCGTAATCGCAAAAAATTCCTACCGTCGGGCGCCCAAGTGCTGCGGCGAGATGCGTTAGCCCGGTGTCGAGCCCGACGACGATAGCCGCTTGTGCGAACGTTGAGGCGATCATTGCAAGCGTTGCGGGAGGCCTGACTTCGGCGTGCTCCATTTGTGCGGCAAGCAATTCGCTGCGCAGTCGCTCATGCGCGGTTCCGCAGAACAGCACGCTCGCGAACCCCTGCTCACTCAGCCACCGCTCTAACGCGAGCCAGCGCTTGTCATCCCACAGCTTCGTTGCACGGCTTGCGTTGACAAGCAGCACGGCCTTCTTCTCGCCCTGCGCGGTCCGTTCAGCGCCGGCTGCAATGCCGAAGCGCGGTGCACCGTTGAGCGAATATCTGAGGGCAGCAGCCCCCAAGCGTCGGCACCGCTCGATGGCGTGCAGCGTGCGCGGCACTCCAAAGGACCGCTGATAAAAGCGTGCGGCAATGCGTTCCCGTGCTGTCGAGGAATCGAAACCCATGACCGGCGCGTCGCTCCAGCGCGCCAGCCACGCGCTCTTTGCTAATCCCTGCGCGTCGAGCACGAGGTCATAGTGCGCACCCCGCACTGCACTTTTGGCCAAGCGCACTTCGCGCCACACCTCCGGATCGAACGGCCGCTTGCGCCAGCGACGCAGCGCAACGCGCTGCACGAGGCCGACGTATTGGCTCATTGCGGGAATCGCCGCGAAAGCTTCTTCGCACAACCAGTCGATCTGCGCGTCAGGCTGCGCGTGCGCAATGTCGGCCGCCAAAGGCAGCGCATGTACGACGTCACCCATCGACGACGTCTTGACGATCAGGATTCGCACGGGCGGATTGTGCAGCCTCGCAACCCGCCGGGACCCCCGTCAGCCGCGATATCCGTTCGGATTCTGCTGCTGCCAGCGCCAGCCGTCGACGCACGCCTGCTCGACGCTGCGCTTGGTCTGCCAGTTAAGCAGACGTTGCGCGAGTGAGGGGTCGGCCCAGCAGGCTGCGATGTCACCGGCCCGACGCGGCCCGAACGCATGCGAAATCTGGCGGCCCGCCGCGCGTTCAAACGCAGCGATCATCTGCAGCACGCTGGTGCCGTGGCCCGAACCCAGATTGATCGTTGAATACCCGCCCTTTGCAAACGCGAATTCGAGCGCGTGCACGTGGCCGCGCGCCAGATCCATCACGTGCAAATAGTCGCGCACTCCTGTCCCATCCGGCGTCGGCCAGTCGTTGCCCCATACTGTGAGCTTGTCGAGTTTGCCGACCGCCACCTGCGTGATGAACGGAAAGAGATTGTTCGGAATATCGTGTGGGTCTTCGCCGATCGAGCCGCTTTCGTGCGCGCCGATGGGGTTGAAATAGCGTAGCGAAACAGCCGCGTGCTCACCGCCGGCGTTGCACCAGTCGCGCAAGATCTGCTCGACCATCGCCTTGGTGTGCCCATATGGATTGATAGGCCGCACGGCGGCGTCTTCCATAATGGGCAGTTGATCCGGCACGCCGTACACAGTCGCAGACGAGCTGAATACCAGCCGCAGCACCTTGCGCTCATGCATCGCCTCTAGCAGCGCCAGAGTGCCGCCGACGTTGTTACCGTAATAGTCGACCGGCCGCGACACCGATTCGCCGACCGCCTTTAGCGCAGCGAAGTGAATCACGCCATCGATCGGGCGCTTGAACACACGCGACATCACCTCGCGATCGCGCACGTCGCCAGTTACAGTCGTCACGCGCCTTCCAGCAATTTTCTCGACGCGCTTGATCGCCTCCGGTGAGCTGTTGCTGAAATTGTCGAGACACACAACGTCATAGCCGCCGGCGAGCAGTTCGACCATCGTGTGCGTGCCGATGTAGCCCGCGCCACCGGTGACCAGTACGCTTCTCAAAACGTCATGCGAACGGCAGCCGCGCGTCCGGCTTTATTTTGAGTATCTGAGCGCCGAAATCGCGCTGGATGCGCTCCAGCGCCGCCCTGTCGTCGCCCTCGAAGCGCATAACCACCACCGGTGTCGTGTTTGAGGGCCGCGCCAGGCCGAATCCATCCGCATACTCGACACGCACGCCGTCGATCGTAATGATCTCTTCCGCTCCGGCGAATTTACCTTCGCTTCGCAGACGCTCAACCAGAGAAAAATTTTCTCCATCGGCGGTTTTGAGCTGAAGCTCAGGCGTATTGATCGCGGCCGGCAAGGCATTTAGCAAGGCTGAAGGGTCAGCGCTTCTGCTCACGATTTCGAGTAGGCGCGCACCCGCATACAACCCATCGTCAAAGCCCGGCCAACGGTCGTTGAAAAACAGATGGCCACTCATTTCGCCGGCGAAAGGCGCACTTGTCTCCTTTAACTTAGCTTTGATCAGCGAGTGCCCAGTCTTCCACATGGTTGGTTTGCCTCCGTGCTCGCGGATCCACGGCGCGAGCAGGCGCGTGCACTTGACGTCGAAGATGATTTCGCCGCCCGGGTGATGCTCCAGCACATCCTGGGCAAACAGCATGATTTGACGATCGGGATAAATGATCTCGCCACCCTTCGTCACGACACCCAGTCGGTCGCCGTCGCCGTCGAACGCAATGCCGATCTCGGCATCCGTTTCACGCAAGCAGCGGATCAAATCCTGCAAATTCTCCGGATGCGCGGGATCGGGATGATGATTCGGAAACGTGCCGTCGACCTCGGTAAACAACTCGATGACCTCACAGCCGAGGCGCCGATACAGGTCGGGTGCTACCGCGCCGGCAACGCCATTGCCGCAATCGATGGCGATCTTGATCGGCCGCTCGAGCTTGACGTCCGTAGTGATTGCTTCGATGTATGCGGGCACCACGTCGCGACTGCTGCGCTGTCCGCGCCGGGCCGAAGTAACGAGGCGTGCCTCCTCAATCCTCTGCCGTAGCGCCTGAATGCCGTCGCCATACAGGGTCGCACCGGCCATCATCATCTTCAGCCCGTTGTACTCGGGCGGGTTATGGCTGCCGGTGATCGACACACCTGAGCCGGTCTGTAGAAGATGCGTTGCGAAGTAAAGCACCGGGGTCGGCACCATACCGACATCAATCACGTCGATGCCGGTATTCACGATGCCGTCAATCAACGCATCCCGCAGCGCCGGACCGGAAAGGCGTCCATCTCGGCCGACCGCCATTGCCGTTACCGAACTTTCCGACGCCATTGACCCAAGTGACGAGCCAATCGCGCGCACCGCGGCTTCTGTCAACGTGCGGTCGACGATGCCACGGATGTCGTAAGCCTTGAAGATCGAGCGATCGGGGGTCACTTCGAATGAAATGCGAAATTAGAGACGATTCTAGCCGCCAGCGCCGCTGATAAGCTGCGTGAATGGGAATACGTCACTAACCGCAGCGAATGCAGCTACTTCCGATCATTCTTTCCGGCGGCTCCGGCACGCGCCTGTGGCCGGTTTCGCGAGAGGCGACGCCGAAGCCCTTCATGAAGATCGCCGGCGGAAAGAGTCTGCTGCAGCTGACCTGGGAGCGCGCGTGTGCGCTGCCGGGCGTTTCACACGCTGCGGTAGTGACCAACATGGCGTACTCATATAAGACCGCCGAAGAACTGATGGACGAGACCGGCGCCAAGCAGATCTCGCTGCTGCTCGAGCCGGTCGGTCGCAACACAGCGCCGGCGGTCGCGCTCGCCGCTCTATGGGCGCAGGCGAAGTTCGGACCCGACGTCGTGCTGGTGGTGCTCGCCGCCGACCACCTAATTGACAAGCCCGTCGAGTTCAGCGCTGCGGTCACGGACGCGGCCGTGTTAGCCGAGCGCGAAGGCCGGCTGGTTCTGTTCGGAATTAAACCGTCGGCACC
>DATLMT010000381.1:0-5585 GCA_035537135.1 Burkholderiaceae bacterium
AGGCGCGTGCTCTGTACACGCACGCAGCAGCGCTCGACGGCAGCGGTCGCAGTGAGGACCGGTTCGCATTTAACCGAAGCGCCGACGAGTTTCTAAACGTCAGCATCGTCGAGCTTCCGAACGGGGATTACGCGCACACCATCGTGCGCAACTTTTTGTTCACTGCGTTTCAGCGCGAGCTCTGGATTGCGCTGAATGCGTCGACCGATGCTGGCCTCGCAAAAATTGCCCGCAAGTGTTTGAAGGAGACGCAGTATCACCTTCAACACGCGTCTGACTGGACGATCCGGTTGGGCGATGGAACCGAGCAGTCGCATGCGCGTATGCAGAGGGCGTTAGACGCATTGTGGCCGTACACAGCGGAATTTTTCAGTGCCCCGGACACGTGCGTTGCGTCGGCACTCGGCCCAAACTGGTCGACGCTCGAGGCAGGCTGGGATCGAGCGGTGCGTCCAGTGCTCGATGTCGCAACGTTACGCATTCCCGAACGTGGCTCGTTCTGGTCGCGCGGCACGCAGGGCGTCCATGGCGAGCACATGCGCGAGCTGCTTGCTGAGATGCAGCACCTGCAGCGCACCTATCCGAACTGCAATTGGTGATGACGCCTCGCTACCACTCGCTGCGCATCGCCGAGGTCCGGCCGGAGACGCCCGATTGCATCAGCGTCAAGTTCGATGTGCCGCCGGAGCTTGAATCGGAGTATCGGTTCGTGCAGGGCCAGCACATCGGGTTGCGCACAACGCTGGACGGTGAAGAGCTGCGCCGCTCGTACTCGATCTGCTCAGGCGTCGACGACGGCGAGATTCGTGTCGCGATAAAGAAAGTCGGCGGTGGAAAATTTTCGCGGTGGGCGAACGACGCTCTGCAACCCGGCGACTCGATCGACGTGATGACGCCCGAGGGACGATTCTTCACCGCGCTCGATGCTACGAGAGGCAAGCACTACGCGGCCTTCGTTTCGGGCAGCGGAATCACTCCGGTGCTGTCGCTGATCCGCACCACGCTGGCGCGCGAGCCGAGGTCGCGGTTCACGCTGGTATATGGCAATCGCCGTCAATCATCCGTGATGTTTCATGAAGCGCTCGAAGACCTGAAGGATCGTTATCTGACGCGCTTCCGGCTGTACAACGTTTTCTCGCGCGAGGAGCAGGAGGTCGAGCTGTTCAACGGCCGCATCGATGCCGCGAAGGTCGGGGAGTTTCTCGAGTCGCTAGTGCCGCCCGACACAATCGACGAAGCGTTCGTGTGCGGACCGATGTCGATGATCGACGAAGTCGAGGTCGCGCTGATTGCAGCCGGGGTGCCCGCACAGCACGTACACGTGGAGCGATTCGGTATTCCAGACGGATCGGCGCTAAAGGAAGACAACACCGAAGCTGAATTTTTAGCAACTGAGTCGCACATCGAGCTGATCATTGATGGCGTGCGCCGCGAAGTTGACTTCATGCCGGGGCAGCATTCGATTCTCGATGCGGGGCGCGCCGCGGGCATCGATCTTCCGTTTTCGTGCAAGGGTGGGATGTGCAGTACTTGCCGTGCCAAAGTCCTTGAAGGACAGGTGAAGATGGCAAAGAACTACGCACTTGAGCCGCACGAAGTTGCCGAGGACTTTGTACTGACGTGCCAGTCCTACCCGCTGACTGAGCGGGTGGTGCTTTCGTACGACGCGAGATAGAAATGGCGCGCACAAAGGCAGCGGGATTCGACAAACAGCGCGCGGCGCTTCGGGATGGCGCGGCGCGCGAGTTTGCCGACAAGGGCTACGCGGCTGCGACGATTTCTGATATCGCGCGTGCGTGTGGGGTTTCCAAGGCGCTGATGTATCACTATTACCGGGATAAGGAACACCTGCTGGCCGATATTGCTGAAAGCTACATTGAGCGGCTGCAATCGATCGTCGACGAAGTTGATGGCGAAACTCTGACGCCCGCTGCGCATCTGCGGCGTCTGATCGAGCTGTTCATGGCCGAGTACGAGCACTCCGCCGCTCGCCATCGCGTGCTGGTACAAGACGTAAAGTATCTGCAGCGCGCGCATCGCTCACGCGTGCTGGCAAAGGAGCGCAAGGTGGTGCTGGGTTTTGCCGACGTTGTGGCGAAGATTGCCCCGCAAACGGAGCGCACCGAGCTGATCAAGCCGCTGACGATGATTCTGTTCGGCATGATCAATTGGACGTTTACGTGGCTGAAGGATCGAGGGCCGCTGACCTACACGGATATGGCTCCGATCGTTGCCGATTTGTTTCTAGGCGGGATCACCCGCGTTCGTGCACCGACTCGACCTGCTGCGCGACGGCCGCGCGCGGCAGCAACTGCACGCGTTAATGGTCAACTAAGGGCAACTGCATGAGTGAAGTATTTTTGTGCGACGGCGTGCGTACGCCATTCGGCCGCTACGGCGGCGCGCTGTCGAGCGTGCGAGTCGACGATCTCGCTGCAGTTCCGCTGAAAAAATTGGTCGAGCGCAACAGTAGTGTTGACTGGGCGGCGCTCGACGATGTGTACTACGGCTGCGCCAACCAGGCGGGCGAAGACAATCGCAACGTCGCGCGCATGGCCGTGCTCCTTGCGGGGTTGCCCACGGAGGTTCCAGCCGCGACCATCAACCGCCTGTGCGGTTCCAGTATGGACGCGATCGGGATTTGCGCGCGCGCGATTCGTGCCGGCGAAGCCGAGCTGATGATTGCCGGGGGAGTCGAGGGCATGTCGCGCGCACCGTTCGTAATGCCGAAGGCGGATTCGGCGTTTTCGCGCAGCAACTCGGTGTTCGATACCACGCTCGGCTGGCGCTTTGTGAACAAGCAGATGAAAGCGGAACACGGGATCGATTCGATGCCGGAGACCGCCGAGAACGTCGCAAGCGATTTCGGCGTGGCGCGCGCTGATCAGGATGCGTTCGCGCTGCGGTCTCAGCAGCGTTATTCGGCCGCGCATAAGCGCGGATTCTTTGACGACGAGATCGTGGGCGTCACAGTTCCAGGGAAGAAAGGCGACACGTCGGTCACGCAGGATGAGCATCCGCGCGAAACCACGATCGATGCGCTCGCGAAGCTAAAGGGCGTCGTGACGCCCGAGGGAACGGTAACCGCGGGCAACGCGTCCGGCATCAACGACGGTGCGGTGGCTTTGCTGATCGCGAGCGAAGGCGCTGCGCACAGGTATGGATTGAATCCGATCGCGCGGCTGCGCGGCGTGGCGACCGCCGGTGTGCCGCCGCGCATCATGGGAATGGGGCCGGCGCCTGCGACGCAGAAATTGCTCGAGCGTCAGAAGCTGAGGGTTGCCGACATCGATGTCGTTGAACTTAATGAGGCGTTTGCTGCGCAGGCGCTTGCGGTCACGCGGCGACTCGGTCTTCCGGACGAAGCGCCGCACCTGAATCCAAATGGCGGTGCGATTGCACTCGGGCATCCGCTCGGCGCTTCGGGCGCGCGTCTGGTACTCACCGCGGCGCGCTGTCTTAACAAGACCGGAGGGCGCTATGCCGTCGCGACGATGTGTATCGGGGTGGGGCAGGGTATCGCCCTGCTTGTTGAACGGGTCTGATTTTGCTTAGATGCGTTTGATGCGTGTTGATATCGGTTAACAATCAGAGGAGACAAATGAAATTCATCAAAATAATCATGGCACTTGCTGCGGCCGCAGGCATCAGCGGCGCTGCCGCTCAGGACATCAAAGTCGGGGTCACACTGTCGGCCACCGGTCCGGCAGCATCGCTCGGCATTCCCGAGCGCAATACGTTCCCGCTGCTCCCGCAAACGATTGGCGGCAAGAAAGTGACCTATATCGTGCTTGACGATGCTTCCGACACCACGACGGCCGTGCGCAACGCGCGCAAGCTGATCAGCGAAGACAAGGTCGACGTGCTGGTCGGCTCGACCGTCACGCCGAATTCACTCGCGATGATCGACGTTGCCGCCGAAAGCGAAACGCCGATGATCTCGATGGCCGCATCGAGCCGCATCGTAGAGCCGGTCGATGCCAAGCGGCGCTGGGTGTTCAAGACCCCGCAGAATGATCAGCAAATGGCACTAGTGATCTTGGGTCACATGCTGAGCCAGGGAGTCAAGACGGTCGGCTTCATCGGATTTGCCGACGCTTATGGAGAAGGCTGGTGGACCCAGTTTTCGAATTTGGCTGAGGCGCGCGGAGTGAAGATTGTGGGCAACGAGCGTTATCAGCGCGCAGATACCTCCGTTACCGGGCAGGTTCTTAAGCTGGTCGGCGCGAAACCCGATGCGATTTTGATCGCAGGTTCTGGCACGCCGGCAGCATTGCCGCAGAAAACACTGAAAGAGCGCGGCTACGGCGGCAAGATCTATCAGACGCACGGGGTCGCCAACAATGACTTCCTGCGCGTGTGCGGCAAGGATTGCGAAGGCACCTTCCTTCCTGCCGGCCCAGTGCTGGTAACCGAACAATTGCCGAATGATCATCCGGTTAAGAAGAGTGCAACTGCGTACGTTGCCGCGTATGAGGCTGCTCAGGGCAAGGGCAGCGTATCGACCTTCGGCGCGCACGCATGGGATGCCGGGGTGCTGTTGCAACAGGCGATTCCAGTCGCGCTGAAGAAAGGTCAACCCGGCACCAAGGAGTTTCGCGCCGCTCTGCGTGACGCGCTCGAAGGCGTCAAGAATGCCGCGGGCGCGCACGGCATCTTTAACATGAGCGCAAATGATCATCTCGGGCTAGACCAGCGCGCGGCCGTAATGGTCCAAATTGTCGATGGCAAGTGGGCGATGCAGAAGTAAAACTCTAGGCCGACCGATGAGGCCGCGATCACGTCGCGGCCTTTTTTCATGAATCTCGACATCGCGCTGCTGCTCGCCCAGGACGGCATCACCAACGGCGCGATCTACGCGCTTCTGGCGCTCGCGTTGGTCCTTGCGTTCTCGGTCACCCGCGTGATCTTTATTCCGCAGGGCGAATTCGTTGCCTATGGGGCACTGACACTGGTGGCATTGCAGGCTGGGAGGGTGCCGGGAACGGTGGTCCTGCTGCTGATCGCAGGCGCCCTGGTGGCGTGCGCCGAGCTGATATCTGCGGCGAGAAGGCGACGCTGGCAGAGCGTGCCGTCAATGCTCGCGTGGAACATAGCCTATCCAATAGCCTTGTTCGCGCTGCTGAAATTGGTCCCGCTGCAAGCGTTGCCGATGGTTGCACAGGTTGCACTTGCGCTCGCGATCATCGTGCCGATGGGCCCAATGGTTTACCGCCTGGCGTACCAACCTCTGGCCGAAGCATCAGTGCTGATGCTGCTGATCGTGTCGGTGGCCGTGCACGTAGTGATGGTGGGCTTGGGCTTGCTGGTGTTCGGCGCCGAGGGGTCTCGCACGCCGGCATTCTCCGACGGCACGGTGGCTCTCGGCACACTGACCGCGAGCGCGCAATCGCTGTGGGTGATCGGCTGCTCGTTGCTGCTGATCGTCGCGTTCAGCGTTTTGTTCGACCGCACGGTATACGGAAAGGCCTTGCGCGCGACCGCGATCAATCGGCTTGGCGCGCGACTGATGGGAATTCCGACCGAATTCGCCGGCAAGCTGTCGTTTTTTCTGTGCGCTCTGATCGGCGCGGTGTCGGGCATCC
>DATLMT010000382.1:0-2721 GCA_035537135.1 Burkholderiaceae bacterium
TCCATCGACGCTTCGGTCGATGCCGTCAGCTTCGACCGCTCGATGCCGTCGCCGGCGAAGATCGCACACGCGATTCTCGACGGGTTCGATAATCACTATCGGCGCTTTCGCTACGTTGCGCAGCAGGCGAAAGCGCTCTTCGAGAATGGCAATTGGCAGGCGATTCGTGAGCGCGCTCGCGAGCGCATCGACTTTTACGATCTGCGCGTCAACGAAGCCGCAGCGACAATCGAGAGCAATTTTGATCTTGATTCACTGACCGACCTCGAGCGAGACGCCCTGTGGCAGGCGGTCAAGCAAAGCTTCGTCGCCCTGCTCGCTGAACATCGGCAACCAGAGTGTGCCGAGACCTTTTTCAACTCGGTATGCACGCGGATTTTGCATCGCGACTACTTTCAGAACCGATTTATCTTCGTGCGGCCCGGCGTGGCGACCGAGTACATGGATTCCGACCCGCCGTCGTACCGCAGCTACTACCCGGCAACATCAGGCCTGAAGCGAGTTTTGCGAAAAATCGTGATCGACTTTGGGCTTGCATGTCCGTGGGAAGACGTCGAGCGCGATATCCGGCGCGTCGTTCGCGCCGTGGTCGATGCGCACCGATCCGAAGTGGCTTTCAGGCGGCCCTGGCACATCGAGCCAGATTTTCAGCTGCAGATTTTGTCGAATCTTTTTTTTCGCAATAAAGGCGCATACATCGTCGGCAGGGTAGTTAACGGCACGCGCATCACGCCGGTGGCAGTGCCGATTCTGCGCAACGCAGACGGCACGCTGTATATGGACGCCGCGCTCTTCACAGCGGATCTGATGACAGTGCTGTTCTCTTTCACGCACGCGTATTTCCTGGTCGACATGGAGGCGCCTGCGGCCTACATCGATTTTCTGCGCTCAATTTTGCCGGGCAAGCCGAGCTCGGAGCTTTACACCAGCGTCGGCCTCGCCAAGCAGGGCAAGACGCTGTTCTATCGCGACTTCTTGCATCATCTGAAGCATTCTCAGGACGAGTTCATCGCGGCCCCCGGCATCAAAGGGTTGGTGATGGCGGTTTTCACGCTGCCGTCGTACCCCTACGTCTTCAAGCTGATCAAAGACGTTATCCCGCACCCGAAGGACACCGACCGGCCGCAGGTGATGGCAAAGTACCAGCTGGTCAAGCTGCACGACCGGGTCGGCCGCATGGCAGACACCTGGGAGTACTCGCAGGTCACGCTACCGCGCTTGCGTTTTTCCCCGGCATTGCTCCGCGAGTTGCTCGCTGATTGTGCGAGCATCGTCGAAGTCGACGACAAGACGGTATTGATCAAGCACGTCTACATAGAGCGCCGTCTAACACCGCTGAACATTTACCTGACGCACGCGACCGACGACGAGCTCGACCATGCTGTGCTCGAGTACGGCAACGCGATCAAGGAGCTGGCCGCAGCCAACATTTTTCCCGGCGATATGCTGTACAAGAACTTCGGCGTCACGCGCCTGAACAGGGTAGTGTTTTACGACTATGACGAGATCGAGTACATGACGGCGTGCGAATTCCGCGCGGTCCCGCACGCGCGCAACGAAGAAGAAGAAATGTCTCACGACGTCTGGTACTCGGTCGGCGCGCACGACATGTTTCCGGAAAAATGGGGTGCGTTTTTGCTCGGCGACGACCGCATTCGAGCAGCGTTTTCCCGGCATCACGCGGATCTTCTGACGCCTGCCTTCTGGAATGCGCGCAAGCAAAGCATCCAGGCTGGGCAACTCGAAAATGTTTTCCCTTATCCACAGAATCTGAGATTTAACGTGCGCTTTGCGGAGCGCCATGCGGCAAAATCGGGGGCACCGATTCCCGGACAGATCCCGTCCTGACTGCGCCATGAACGATCCGATTGTTATCGTCTCCGCTGCCCGCACTCCGATCGGCGGCCTGCTCGGCGATTTTTCTTCACTGCAGGCGCATCAGCTTGGCGCCGTCGCGATCAAGGCTGCGGTCGAGCGCGCCGGCATCGCAGGCGACGCGGTCGACGAAGCACTGATGGGCTGCTGCCTGATGGCGGGCCAAGGCCAGGCACCGGCGCGCCAAGCGGTGCTGGGCGCCGGTCTTCCGCAATCGGTCGGGGCCGTGACGCTGTCAAAGATGTGCGGCTCCGGCATGCGCGCGATGATGTTCGCGCATGACATGCTCGCAGCCGGAAGCGCCGATGTGATCGTTGCCGGCGGCATGGAGAGCATGACCAACGCGCCGCACCTGATGGTTAACGCACGCAAGGGCTATCGCTATGGGGCCGTGACGACGTTTGATCATATGGCGCTCGACGGCCTGGAGGACGCGTATCAGCGCGGAAAGGCTATGGGCGTGTTCGCCGAAGACTGCGTAGCCAAATACTGCTTTACGCGCGAGGAGCAAGACGCGTTTGCGATCGCGTCCACCGAGCGCGCCATTAAGGCGAACAACGACGGCAGCTTCGCATGGGAGATCGCGCCGGTGCAGGTTGCCGGCAAAGGCGGGAGCGTTGACGTGAGCAAAGACGAGCAGCCATTTAAAGCGAAGCTCGACAAAATTCGCGGCTTGAAGCCCGCGTTCAAGAAGGACGGCACGATCACCGCAGCGAATGCATCGTCGATCTCCGACGGCGCAGCAGCGTTGGTGATGATGCGGCAATCATCCGCGGAAAATGGGGCCGCGCGGCCGATCGCGCGTGTGCTCGGACATACGGTGCATGCCGCAGCGCCCGAATGGTT
>DATLMT010000383.1:0-7566 GCA_035537135.1 Burkholderiaceae bacterium
CACACGTTGGCCAGATCGCGATCGGCGCGCGCTGCCGCCATGCGCACGCCGACGCGGCGCAGGTTCTCGATCAGCGCCAGTCGCAACATGATCGGAATTGCCCACAGCTCGCCGAGCTTCAATGCGGTGACGGTTTGATACGCGGCAACGAACCGGCTCAGCCGTTGCGCGTCAACCAGCCCGTCGCCGTGCGAGATCGTTTCCAGCGCGATGTCGTACACACGCGGTAAGCCCGCCGACGGTCCGCCGGCCAGCCGCGGAAGCTCGCGGCTATAACCCCGGGGCAGATGCCGCTTCGCCGTGGCGATCTGCTCCTCAATCAAGTGGAAGTTGTCGATCAGCCATTCGCCGGCGGGCGTGATGCGCTGCTGCACCGACAACGACTCGGTCAGCAGATTGCACACTTCGACCAGCGCGCTCTCGTTGTCGGCGAGGCGCGCGAGCAACGGTTCGCGCGTGCGCTTGGATGTAATTCTGTGGGCGCCAGCGAGAGTCTTGCCGTACTGCTCCATCTGATCGGCGCTGAAAAGCTCCGATCGCAACGGCGCTTCTTCGACCGATGACGCAAGCGACAGGCCGCTGGTCGAAAAACGCGTCTTAAATTGGGTCAGGTGCCCGAGGATGGAACTGCTGTTCGCCCTCAATTAAGACGTCCAACACGTTGATGTGCGAAGAGGCAGGATACCAAGTTACACGTCGGCGCTCGAAGCGCCGATAGTCCATTTGTGCTGCAATCGTGTTGCCTTTCGTTGCCAGTAGCTCTACAGGATCAAGATGCCGCCACAGTCTGATGCGTTTGTGTTGTTCGGCGCCACCGGCGATCTGGCGTACAAGAAGATCTTTCCGGCGCTGCAGGCGATGATCCGGCACGGCGAGCTCGACGTTCCGATTATCGGCATTGCGCGCGCCGGCTGGTCGCTCAAGAAGCTGCGTGCGCGCGCGTACGACTCGCTGCAGAACAATGGCGGCGTCGACGGGGTTGCTTTTGCAAAGCTTGCCGCGCAACTGCGATTCGTCGATGGCGACTACGCGCAGCCCGCTACCTATCAACAGCTCCGACAAGCGCTTGGGGGCGCCAAGCGACCGCTGCACTACTTGGCGATTCCTCCGAGTATGTTTGGCCCCGTCGTGCAGGGACTTGCTCACGCCGGATGCGCCAAAAACGCGCGCGTGGTCGTCGAAAAGCCGTTTGGCCGCGATCTCGCGTCAGCGCACGCCCTGAATCGCACGCTGCACGAGGTTTTTCCGGAAGCATCGGTGTTTCGCATCGATCATTTTCTTGGCAAAGAAGCGGTGCAGAACTTGCTGTACTTCCGTTTCGCCAACACATTTCTGGAGCCGATCTGGAATCGCAACTACATTGATAACGTGCAGATCACGATGGCCGAAAGCTTCGGCGTACAGGGCCGCGCGAGTTTCTATGAAGAAGTCGGTGCCGTGCGTGACGTTGTACAAAATCACTTGCTGCAGGTAATCGCGTTGCTGGCGATGGATGCGCCGGTCGGAAGCGACCCGGAATCGATGCGAGCCGAGAAGCTGCGCCTGTTCTGCGCGATGCGGCCGCTCGATCCGCAACAGGTCGTGCGCGGGCAGTTCCGCGGATATCGTGACGAAGCGGGCGTCGCACCCGATTCGCAGGTCGAAACATTCGTCGCGTTAAAGCTTTACATCGACACATGGCGGTGGGCAGGCGTGCCGTTCTACATTCGCGCCGGCAAGCGCTTGCCGATCACCGCTACCGAAGTCAAAGTCGACTTGAAGACTCCGCCGCTGGCAATCTTCGACCGCACCGACCCCGCGCAATCGAACTATTTTCGCTTCCGGCTTGGTCCCGAGGTGGTGATCTCGGCCGGTGCACGCGTCAAGCGCCCTGGCGACGAGATGCGCGGCGAACCAGTGGAACTCGTAGCGGGCCGCTCGCTTGCAAGTAAGGATCTACCGTACGAGCGGCTGTTGGGAGACGCGATGGCCGGCGATGCATCGCTCTTCACGCGCGATGACAGTGTCGAGGCCGCTTGGCGAGTGATAGATCCGATCCTTCACAATTCGGCACCGGCGATCGAATACGAGCCCGGGACGTGGGGGCCGCCGTCGGCCGCGACAGTGACCGGCAACGAGGGCTGGCACGACCCGCAGCCCGAGGCGGCACCTGATTCAGAAACGGAGTTTGCATGAACAAGACCAAAGGCTTGCACGATCTTGGCCAGAGCATCTGGCTCGACAACATCTCGCGGCAAATTCTCGACGACGGCACGCTGCGGCGTTACATCGATCACTTTTCGGTCACCGGCCTTACGTCCAACCCGACGATCTTCGATGAAGCGATCGGCGGGAGCGACATGTACGACGAAGGCATCCGCGCGAAGGCGGCGGCGGGAAAATCAGCCGAAGCGCTGTTCGTCGAGCTGGCGCTGGAAGACCTGCGGCGCGCAGCTGATCTATTCAAGCCGATCTTCGATGCGACCGATAAGGTCGACGGCTGGGTATCGATGGAGTTGTCGCCGCTGCTGGCCGATGACACGGCAGGGAGCATCGAAGCAGCATTGCAGATCCACCGGCATGCGGGCCGCACCAACCTGTTTGTCAAGATTCCCGGCACCCCTGCCGGCATACCGGCGATAGAGGAATCCATTTTCGCGGGCGTGCCGGTCAACGTGACGCTTCTGTTTTCGCGTGAGCAATATCTCGCGGCCGCCGATGCCTATATGAGCGGCATCGAGCGTCGGCTTGCCGCTGGGCTTGGCGCGAACGTGGGCTCGGTCGCGTCCGTATTCGTCAGCCGCTGGGATAAAGCCGTCGCCGAAAAAGTCGAAGCGCCGATGCGCAATCGGCTGGGGCTCGCGATCGCTGCGCGCACTTATTGCGCGTATCGCGAGCTTCTGGCGTCCCCGCGCTGGCGCAGGCTCGCTGATGCGGGCGCTCAACCGCAGCGGCTGCTATGGGGGAGCACCGGGACCAAGGATCCGCAGGCATCGGCCACGTTGTACGTCGAAGCATTGGCGGCGCCCGACACCATCAACACGATGCCGGAAAAAACGCTGCGTGCTTTTGCCGAGCACGGTGAGTTGCGTGAGGTGATGGCCAGGGACGGCGGCGACGCAGAAGCGGTGCTGGCCAGCTTTGCCGCGGCGGGAATCGACGTCGACGCCCTTGCCACCCAACTGCAGCAGGAGGGCGCGCAGGCGTTCGTCAAATCCTGGAACGCGTTGATGAAGCGTATCGCCGAAAAGAGCGATGTACTCGCGGACGCCGGCGCCCAGGGCAAATATTGACGGCGAAATTGCCGCCGTCGTTGACCGAGCGTCCGCAGTGGCATGCGCTGCAGCGGCATTGCCGGCAAATCGAGCCGCAGCACTTGCGCGAGCTTTTCGCCAGTGATCGCGAGCGCGGTGAGCGGTTGACTGCGGAAGCTGCGGGCCTGTACTTCGACTACGCGAAGAATCGCATCAACGGCGAGACGCTGCGGCTGCTGTTCGACTTGGCTGACGCGTGCGGCGTCCGTTCGTATACCGAAGCGATGTTCAACGGCGACAAAATCAACGTTACCGAACAGCGGCCGGTGTTGCACGTGGCTTTGCGGGCGCCACGCAGCGAGAGCATCCTGGTGGATGGACGCGACGTGGTGCCGGGCGTGCATGCAGTACTCGACCGTATGTCCGACTTCACCGCTCGGGTCCGCAACGGTGAGTGGAAAGGCCACCGTGGCAAACCGATTCGCCATATCGTGAACATCGGGATCGGCGGATCAGACCTCGGGCCGGTGATGGCGTCTGAAGCGTTGCGCCATTACAGCCGGCGCGACATGACGTGTCGCTTCGTGTCGAACGTCGACGGTACGGATTTCACAGAAGCGGTGCGCGATCTGGAGCCTGATCAGACGCTGTTCATTGTTTGCTCTAAAACTTTCACCACGCTTGAGACCTTGACAAACGCGCGGGCCGCACGCGAGTGGTGCTTGAACGTGATTAGTGACGAAGCGGCGATATCGAAGCATTTCGTCGCCGTCTCTACCAATAAAGAAGAGGTCACTAAATTCGGCATCGACGCCGCCAACATGTTCGAGTTCTGGGATTGGGTCGGCGGGCGATATTCGATGGGTTCTGCGATCGGGTTGTCGATCATGCTTGCGATTGGCGCCGATAACTTTCGCGCGATGCTTGCCGGATTTCGTGCAATGGACGAACACTTTCGCAGCGCGCCGCCGGAGCGCAATGTGCCTTGGCTGCATGCGCTGCTGGCGATTTGGAACACGAATTTCCTCGGTGCGTCGACATTTGCCGTGTTGCCGTACGAGCAATATCTGAAGCGCTTTCCTGCCTATTTGCAGCAACTGATCATGGAGAGCAACGGCAAGCGTGTCACCGCCGCCGGCGCTGCGGTCGACTACGAGACCGCGCCGATCGTCTGGGGCGAACCCGGCACCAATGGCCAGCATTCGTTTTACCAATTGCTGCATCAAGGGACACGCCTGGTCGCCAGCGACTTCATCGGCTTTTGCCGCACCGATAATCCGCTCGGCGATCAGCACGATCTGCTGATGGCGAATATGTTCGCGCAGAGTGAAGCTCTGGCGTTCGGAAAGACCGCCGGCGAGGTCAGGGCTGATGGCGTCACCGACGCGCTGGTGCCGCATCGTTCTTTTATCGGCAATCAGCCCAGCAACACCATTCTCGCTGAGCGGCTCACGCCATACACGCTAGGGGCTCTAGTGGCGCTGTATGAGCACAGCGTGTTTGTGCAGGGTTCGATCTGGAACATCGATTCGTTCGATCAATGGGGCGTCGAGTTAGGAAAGGCGCTTGCCACGCGCACCGCTGCCGAGCTCGCCGCTCGTTCAGAGCCAGCTCTCGCGCACGACAGCTCAACCAACGCGTTGATACGGCGCTACCGCTCTATGCGTTAATCAGCTATGACCGTGCATTGACGTACGGTTGCGTAAGAACCTCGAGCAGATGTCCATCGGGACTGTCGAAGTAAAAGCCGCGCCCGCCGTTGTGATGGTAGATCTCGCCGGCTCTATGTTTGCCGGGATCGGCCCAGTGCTGCAGCCCGCGCTCGCGAATCCGGTCGAAAATCGAGTCGAAATCGTCTTCGTCAATCAGGAAAGCGTAGTGCTGAAACGCAACGTCGCCGTCGACTTGATCAAAATCGAGCGAGACACCGTCGTCGAGCGTCACCACCGTGAAGGGGCCGAAGCGGGTGGGCGCCGGCAGGCCGAGGATGTCTGCCAGGAAATCTGCAGAGCGTTGCTGGTCGCGGCACCAGACGATAGTGTGGTTGAATCGAACGCTCATTTTGTGTCGCCGCCGTCTAATCCGGACACGCGCAATATATCGCTGTCATGCTACTAACGAAGGAGAAACCATGAATCGACAGTCCTGCCTGGTCACGTTGCTGCTTACCCTCGTCTTCGCAATGGGCGGCTGCGCCGCTCCAGGAGGGAGCAGCGGTGCGTGGGTAACGCTGATTGACGGCAGCAGTGGTCTCGATAACTGGATTCGAGTCGGCGATGCGAACTGGCGAGCGGTGGACGGTGCCATTCAGGCTGACATGAAAACGGACAAGGCGAACAGTTTCCTGGTTACGAAAAATTCGTACACTGATTTCCGAATCCGCGCCGAGTTCTGGGTCAGCGACGATGCCAACACGGGCATTTACATGCGCTGCGCAGATATCAAGAACCTGACTGACAAAACGTGCTACGAAGCCAACATCTTCGACCAGCGTCCGGACCCTACGTATGGCACCGGCGCCATCGTTCATCTGTCGCCGGTGTCGCCGATGCCGAAGGCGGGCGGCAAGTGGAATACTTACGACATCATCGTTAAAGGCACGCGCCTGGTCGTGACGCTAAACGGAGTGGTCACTGCCGACATTCAGGACAAGCAGCTGGCAAGCGGGCCAATCGCGCTGCAATACGCAGCGGGCGTGGTCAAGTTCCGCAAGGTGCAGATCACGACGCTATAGCACTGCGCTACAGCCGCTCGACGATCGTCACATTCGCGAGCCCGCCGCCCTCACACATCGACTGCATGCCGTAGCGCTTGCCGGTGCGCTGCAAGGCATGCACCAGCGTCGTCATCAATTTTGCACCGGAAGCGCCGAGAGGATGGCCAAGCGCAATTGCACCGCCCGACGCATTCAGCTTGGCGGGGTCCGCGCCCGTTGCCTTCAGCCAGGCGAGTGGCACCGACGCGAAAGCTTCGTTGATCTCGAAGAGGTCGATGTCATCAAGCTTCAGACCGGCTTTGCGCAGAGCGATCGGCGTGGCAGGTATCGGCGCCTCGAGCATGATCACCGGGTCATGACCCAGCACCGTCATCTGGTGTACGCGCGCTAGCGGCTTGGCAGACGGACCGAGCGACTTCAGTCCGCGTTCATTCACCACCAGCAGTGCTGCGGCGCCATCGCAGATCTGGCTGGCACTGGCTGCGGTGTGGCGTCCGTTCTCGTGCAGCAGCTTGACGGCGCCGATGCTTTCGCGAGTGGCGTCGAAGCGAATGCCTTCATCAATGGCGTGCACTTCGGCAGTTGCACTGCCGTCGGCCGTGCGTATCGGCAGCGGCAGAATCTCTGCGCCGAAATTCGCGGCGCGCGTTGCTTCGCTTGCGCGCTGATGGCTGCGCAGCGAGTAGCCATCAAGCTGGTCGCGGGGCAACTCATATTTCACTGCCAGCATTTCGGCGCCTGCAAACTGGCTGAACTGCACGCCCGGATATCGCGCCTGCATCGCCGGACTCATGTAACTGCCAAAGCCATGTTTGACCGGCAGAGTTGCCGGCAAGCCCATCGGCACGCGCGTCATGCTTTCGACGCCGGCTGCAATCACAATGTCCATGCTGCCGGCTATGACCGACTGTGCCGCAAAGTGCAGCGCCTGCTGCGACGAGCCGCACTGGCGGTCGACCGAGGTGGCCGGCACTGACTCCGGGAGCCGCGAGGCGAGTACCGCGTTGCGTGCAACGTTGTTCGACTGTTCGCCGGCCTGGCCCACGCAGCCCATGATCACGTCTTCGACCGCAGCCGGATCAATGCCCGTGCGTGCGACCAGCGCATCCAGCACCGAAGCAGCCAGATCGGCCGGATGCAAGCCGCTCAGGCGGCCGCCCTTGCGTGCGCCTGCCGTGCGCAGCGCGTCGATGATGAATGCTTCGGCCATATTCTCGTTAAGCTCTCGCTTGCACTGGAGTTATCACATTACTTGAGAGGAGCACGCCATGGGCAACCGCGATCGGCAGCGCAAAGAAGCGAAGAAACCCAAGCAACCTAAGAAGCCGCCTACGCCGTCAACGTCGTAGTTAGAAGAAACCAGCTCGCTAAATTCGCGCGGACACCGGCGCTTCGCCGGCGCCGTGCAAGAGGGTCATTCATGTTCCGAGTCGCGATTGGGGCTATCGCTCTGGCATTGCTGGCGTCATGCGCAAGCGTGTCTGATGTTCCCGCTGCCGCGCGCTCCGAGCTTGCGCCGTCGGGCAAGCTGCGCGCCGCAATCAATTTCGGTAATCCGATACTCGCAATGAAGGACGCGTCAACCGGCGAAGCGCGCGGCGTGTCGGTCGACCTGTC
>DATLMT010000384.1:0-3947 GCA_035537135.1 Burkholderiaceae bacterium
GATGACGCGCAGGCCTTGATGCTCGCTGAGAAGTTTTATACAGCGCTGCTGCAACGACAATCGATCGGCGCCGCGCTGACTGCCGCTCGCATTGCGGTGTTCGAAGAGCAGATCGAATCGTCGTGGGGCGCTTACCAGCACTACGGCAATCCACAGGATCGGCTGCTGCGCGTTGGCGAAGGCGACTAAGTCTGGTACAAATCTGATGCAAGTCCATCGACACCGGCGCCGCTCGAGCGCTGCAAAAAACTAAATTTGGGAATTGAAAGATGTCTGTTTTACCCGGAAGTGCTGACGATAGTTCGAACGCGATGGCTTCCACCGGAATCGATGGTCTCGACGATATTTTGCGCGGCGGACTCACCCGTAATCGCCTTTACCTGCTTGAAGGTGTGCCCGGGTCGGGCAAGACGACAACGGCGCTGCAGTTCCTGCTCGAGGGCGCTAAACGTGGCGAGCCTGTGTTGTACGTCACGCTATCCGAAACCGAGGAGGAGCTGCGCGCCGTTGCCAAGTCGCACGGTTGGTCACTGGGCGGCATCACCATTCGCGAGCTCACGCCCTCAGAAGATACTTTGCGTCCGGATGAGCAGTACACGATGTTTCATCCGTCGGAGGTGGAGCTCTCGGAAGCGACCAGGATCATTTTGGGCGACGTCGAAAGACAGAAGCCGGCGCGAGTTGTGTTCGATTCGCTGTCTGAGTTGCGGCTGCTGACTGGCAATCCGCTGCGGTATCGACGGCAGATCCTGGCGTTAAAGCAATTCTTTTCAGGCCAAAAGTGCACCGTGCTGCTGCTCGACGACATGACCAGCGCGCAACACGATCTACAGGTGCAAAGCATTGCACACGGCGTGATCCGGCTCGAGCAATTGACGCCTGAGTATGGTTCCGAGCGGCGGCGTCTGATAATCGTGAAGTATCGCGGCGTCGCCTTTCGCGGCGGGTTTCACGACTACGTGGTCCGGCGCGGCGGGATCGAGGTATTTCCGCGACTGGTCGCAAGCGAGCATAAACCGCTGGGCGCGGTGGAGCGACTGCTAAGCGGCATCGCGGAGCTCGACACATTGCTGGGCGGCGGCATAGATCGCGGCACCAGCACGCTGTTGGTCGGTGCGGCAGGTTGCGGCAAATCGTCGCTGGCGGCCCAGTTTGTGCACGCGGCCGCCGAGCGTGGTCAGCGCTCGGCGCTCTTCACCTTTGACGAAAGCCTGCAAACCTTGTTGAGGCGCACCGCAGGACTGGGCATCGACCTGCAGCCGCACATCAGCTCCGGTCGTGTAACAGTGCAGCAGATCGATCCTGCAGAGCTTGCGCCCGGACAGTTCGTGCATGCGATTCGGCGCGCGGTTGAAGTTGAAAAGGCAGTCATCATCGTGATCGACAGCTTGAACGGATATCTGAACGCGATGCCTGAAGAGAGATTTCTGATTATCCAACTGCACGAGCTTCTTAGTTACCTTGGACAGCGCGACGTGGCTACGCTTTTGATCAGTGCGCATCAGGGGCTGCTCGGAGCCCATATGTCGGCGCAGGTCGATGCAAGCTATCTGGCAGATTCGGTGATCCTGCTGCGCTATTACGAGGCTCACGGCGAAGTGCGGCAGGCGATTTCGGTGCTGAAGAAGCGTGGCGGTCCGCACGAACGCACGATCCGCGAGTACAAGTTGGACAGCGGTGGCATCGTCGTTGGTGAGCCGCTGCGGCAATTTCGCGGAGTTCTGACCGGCGTGCCGACGCCGGTACAGCATGCTTAAAGCATTTGGCGAGCTGCATTGTGGATAACACTGCGAAGGGCTCGCTCGATAATCGGGTATTAGTTCTTGCCCCGACAGTAAAGGACGCGACGCTGACGTCCGCTATCTTCGAGCGCGCCTCGATTCTTTGCGTGTGTTGCCGAAATCTGGCCGACCTTAGCCAGCACATCAACGAGGGCGTCGCTGCTCTGCTGATTCCGGAAGACGTTGTTGGTGAGCTGCCTGCTAGCAGCGTCGGTCGATGGCTAAGAAGCCAGCCTCAGTGGTCCGACTTGCCGGTGCTGATCCTGGCAAGGGAGGGCGCCGACTCAGCCGCAGTTGCGCAGGCGATGGATCTGTTTAACAACGTCACGGTATTAGAGCGCCCAACGCGCGTGTCGACCTTGGTCAGCGCGGTCCGCAGTGCGCTGCGCGCGCGAGAGCGGCAGTATCAAATCCGCGACCACCTGCTCCAGCGCGAAGACGAGAGCCGGCGCAAAGACGAGTTCTTGGCAATGCTGGCGCACGAACTCCGCAACCCGCTGGCGCCGATTAGAAGCTCGCTGCATCTGCTGCGCTCCAGCGAGCGCAGTGGAGCATTGGCGGACAGGGCCGGCGAGATCATCGAGCGTCAGGTCAACGTGATGGTGCGCTTGGTGGACGATTTGATGGAAGTGTCGCGCGTCACGAGCGGAAAAATCGCGCTCCGCAGGCAGGCAATCGACGTCGCGTCGATGTTGCACAACGCAATCGAAGTGAGCCGGCCATTGATCGATGCGGCCGCCCAGCGTTTGTCACTCGACGTCGCGACAGAGCCTCTGATGGTTGACGCGGATCCGGTTCGCCTCGGGCAGGTGTTCACGAATCTGTTGAATAACGCGACCAAGTACACCCAGGATGGCGGATCGATCGTTGTAACGCTTCAGCGCGAAGGCGACATGTGCGCGATCACGGTCCGCGACAATGGGATCGGCATTGAGGCCGACATGCTGCCAAAGGTGTTCGACCTGTTTGTGCAAGCCGGCCGGGCGCCCGGTCGCGGCCAGTCGGGATTGGGCATTGGGTTGACGCTGGTAAAGACGTTGATCGCACTGCATGGTGGAGACGTCACAGCGCACAGCGATGGCGCTGGTACAGGAAGCAAGTTCACTGTGCGGCTGCCGCTTACAGCGGCTGTTGTTGCCGCGGCGCATGCCGAATCGAAGCCGACCCATTCGCAGCCGTTTTTGGAGCGCAGCATTCTGGTCGTTGATGACAATCACGACGCCGCCGACAGTTTGGCAATGCTGCTTTCGGTAATGGGTGCCGAAGTACGCGTGGCGTACAGCGGTGCGGATGCGCTAAGAGAATTGATGACGTTTCGACCGGCGGCAATGCTGCTGGACCTCGGCATGCCGCTGATGGACGGCTACGAAGTGGCACGTCAGGTGCGGCAGCTTCCTCAGCTAAACGGGATGCCGCTGATCGCCATCACCGGCTGGGGACACGAAGAAGACTTGAAGCGCTCGCGGTCAGCGGGCTTCGACCATCACCTGACCAAGCCAGCGAGCATCAACGTGCTGGAAAAATTGCTGAGCTCGATTGAGCGGCGAGAGAGCGATACCACGGCGGCGCGCAGTGGTTGAGCCGGCCGCGAGCGAAGTCAGGACGCGCATTGCACCGAGCCCTACGGGCATGCTGCACCTGGGCACCGCGCGCACGGCGCTGTTTTGCTGGGCGTTCGCGCGCCATCACGGCGGCAAATTCATTCTGCGCATCGAGGACACCGACGCCGAGCGCTCCACGGAAGAAGCGGTGCAGGTGATTCTGCAGAGCATGCACTGGCTCGAATTGGATTACGACGAAGGTCCGGTGCGGCAGACCGAGCGCCTGGCACGATATCGCGAAGTCCTTGAACAAATGCTTGCCGATGGGCGCGCTTATCGCTGCTATGCGAGCAAAGACGAGCTCGAGGCGCTGCGTGAAGCTCAGATTGCGCGCAACGAGAAGCCGCGCTACGACGGCCGCTGGCGCCCGGAGAACGCACGGGAGGCGCCGGACGGCGTCCAGCCCGTATTTCGTTTTCGCAATCCCGATGACGGGGACGTCGCGTGGAACGACCTCGTCAAGGGCCCGATCAGTATCTCCAACCGCGAGCTCGACGATCTTGTGATCGCGCGCAGCGACTGGATGCCGACGTATAACTTTGCGGTGGTGGTCGATGATGCCGAC
>DATLMT010000385.1:0-9488 GCA_035537135.1 Burkholderiaceae bacterium
ATGTTTTTCACTGCCTGCAATTTCGGCACGTAAAACTGCGTCTCGTTCGGCATCCTCAGGTCGGTGTAGCGCGTCGTCTTGCCGGCGCGCCGATTCGTCGCGATAGCACGTGACACCGCGCCTTCGCCCCAATTGTATGAAGCGAGCGCAAGGTGCCAGTCGCCGAACATGTCGTACAGCTTCTGCAGGTAGTCGAGCGCAGCGCGTGTCGACTCAACGACATCGCGCCTCTCGTCCTTCCACATGTTCTGTTCAAGCGCGTAGTTGCGCCCGGTCGATGGAATGAATTGCCACAGCCCCGCCGCTTTCGCGGACGAAAACGCTTCGGGCACAAATGCACTCTCGACAAACGGGAGTAACGCCAGCTCGGTGGGCATGCCGCGGCGCTCGATCTCCTCAACGATGTGAAACAGATAACGGCTCGAACGCTGCGTCATGCGCGCGAAGTAGTCGGGCTGGCTTGCATACCAGCGTGTGCGGTCCTCGGCGAGCCTCGTATCGAGATCGGGCATCTTGAAGCCAAGCCGAATGCGCTGCCATAAATCCCGCACCGGCGGTGGCGACGAGGGCTGCACCACCGGCGGCGGCGCGCTGTCGGGCACAACGATCACCGGCACGACCGGGTCTGCGGCAACGGCTGGGGGCTGAACGGTGGAAGCGGGTGGGGGAGTTGAAGCGGGTGGAGCGACTGCGGCGGGTGGTGCGGGGGTGGCTGGTGATGTCAGGATCGGGCTGGGGGATCGCGACTCGCCACCGCTCGTCGCGCAGCCCGTCAGACACGTGCAACAGGTGCCAAGCGCAAACCAGAAAGCCGCGGACCTTTTCGACAGGCGCATATGAAAAATCTACAGGGTTCGAGCCAGTGTAGGTAGAACGTAGAAACGGCGTCAAGTTGCGCGTCTCTCTGCCGAAAGGGCTAGCGGAACCCGTCCTTCCAGCTGCGGATTGCCGCAAACGTTGACACTCGCGCCAAGCCCGCGCCCTGGCTTTTTGCGGATGCGGCAGCCCGTACCGCCGGCACATCGCACCGCATAAACGGATTCGTTTCAAGTTCAAGGTCAATGCTCGACGGCAGCGTCGGCTCGCCGCGCTTGCGCATTGCGACCGCCATCGCCGCGCGGCTTTGCAATTCGCGATTGCCGGGCTCGACCTCTAGCGCGAATCGGATATTGGCGACCGTGTACTCGTGGCCGCAATAAACACGCGTCGCCGGCGGCAGCTCTGCGAGTGCATCGAGCGATGCAAGCATCTGTGCGGGCGTCCCCTCGAACAGGCGGCCGCACCCGCACGCAAATAGAGTGTCACCGCAAAACACCGCGGGCGGCTTCAGTGCGGGCGCGAAAAGCGCGATATGCCCGGCGGTGTGGCCGGGAATGTCGATCACCTCGAAACGCGTACCGAGAACTTCGAACTTGGCGCCCCCACTGAGACGATGATCGAGCTGCGCCACGCTCTCGCGCGCCGGCCCGTAGGCTGTCGCAGCAAAGCGCTGCTTTAACTCGACCAGGCCGCCAACATGGTCAGCATGATGATGCGTCGCTAGAATCGCCGTCAAACGGAGTCGTTGCTGCTCCAAAGCGCGAATGACAGGCTCGGCATCACCGGGATCGACGACGGCCGCTTCATCGCCGCGCACCAGCAGCCAGATGTAGTTGTCTTTGAACGCCGGCAGCGGCGTAATGATCAGATCAGGCATAAATGGGCAACGCGGATATTTTTAGCGGGGACACATCGATCGGAAGGTTATCGGAGTTTCTGCGCTCGCCCGCCGGCCAATACGTGCTTGACTGGGAGCAACTGCAGCTCGACGCGGCGGTCGTCGATATCTTCGGTTACCACGCGTTGCAGCTCGGCCTGCCGGATATCGATGCCTTGCGCGAGAACCGCATGCCCCTGCGATTCTGCGCTGCCGATCGCGCGCCGAAGGTTGAGTACACCAGCGAACACTTGAAAGTCGCCGTGATCAACCGTTACGAAGAGTTGCCATTCGCCACGCACTCGATCGATCTGGTGGTGATGCCGCACATTCTCGAGTTCACCGAAGATCCACACCAAGTGCTGCGCGAGGTCGAGCGGGTTTTGGTTCCGGAGGGGCACGTCGTAATCACCGGTTTTAACCCTGCGAGCCTGTGGGGTGTCCGTCAATACCTAACGCGGCTTGGTGCCTCGCCTTATCTGCCGAGAGAAGGGCGATTCCTGACGCTGCCGCGCATCAAAGACTGGCTGAAACTTCTTTCGTTCGACGTCGAGCGCGGGCGCTTCGGGTGTTATGTGCCGTCCGTGCGGCAGGAGCGCTGGCTGGCGCGCTGGCAGTTCCTGGAAAAAGCGGGTGACCGCTGGTGGCCGTTCCTCGGTGCGATCTATATGTTGACAGCCGTCAAGCGTGTGCGTGGCATGCGCCTTATCGGTGCGGTGTGGAAGGGCAAGGAAGAAACGGCGCGGCGTCTCGCGCCCGTCGCAACGACCCGCACTTTCCTAACCAGCGACTCGAATTCCGCCGTTATCGATGCACCGGACGCTGCGAACGATGGTGCACGCGCCGCAGCCAGGAGATGAGGCACGCGCGAAGCGCGAAGCTCGTGTCCAAGAAGTCGCCGGTGCGTCCGCCGCAAGCATCCGGCTCTGCTGTCCACATATTTACCGACGGAGCGTGCAAGGGAAATCCCGGTCCTGGCGGATGGGGTGCGTTGCTTCTGTACGGCGATCGCGAGAAAGAACTGTTCGGCGGCGAGAACCCGACGACCAACAATCGGATGGAGCTGATGGCGGTGATAGAAGCGCTCGGCTCACTGAAGCGGCCCTGTCACGTCATCGTGCACACCGACTCGCAGTACGTGCGTCTCGGAATCACCGAGTGGCTGCCCGCCTGGATGCACCGTGGGTGGAAGACTGCGGCTAAAAAGCCGGTGAAGAACGCCGACTTGTGGCAGCGTCTGCACGACGTTGCGGGCAAACACGTGATCGAGTGGCGCTGGGTGCGGGGCCATTCGGGCAACGTCGGCAACGAACGAGCCGACGAATTGGCGAACCGCGGGGCCGAATCGGTGTCTGCTACTAACCATCCCATCTAAAGCGCCCTATACGGGTGTTAAATTCGATCTCCCCGCTGCATGAGCCGCGGCTTTATTGACCAATGAAGAGTCGAACCACCGTCGTGGCGGTCGTGGCTTTAGCGATCGTCGCTGTTATCGCCTATTTCGCGATGGATCATCTGTCGCCTGGTCCGAATGCGGTTGCGGGCGTCAAAGGTTCGGCGGCGCCGGAGGCCAAGTCAACAGCGGGCGCGGCGAAGGGTGGCGCGGCCGGCCCAATCGCCGTCGAAGTCTTTCAGCTCAAGCCGACCACGGTGCAGGAAGATTTGCAGGCGGTCGGCTCGCTGCAGTCCAACGAAAGCGTGATTCTCCGTCCCGAAGTGTCGGGCCGCATCGCGGCCATTGGGTTCAAGGACGGGCAGGTTGTGCGCAAGGGGCAGATGCTGATCGCGCTCGACAATTCATTGAATGCGGCGGAAGTCGCGCAGATGCAGGCGGAAAATGACCTTGCGCTTGCCAATCTGAAGCGTAGCGAAGACCTTGCGAGCCGCAAGTTCATCAGCTCGAGTGCACAGGACACCGCGGCGTCCAATGCGCAGGTGGCCGAGGCGAAATTGAAGCTGGCGCAGGCTCGGTTGTCCAAGATGCGCATCGTTGCGCCATTCGACGGGATCGTCGGCATTCGCGGCGTCAGCCTCGGTGACTACGTAAAAGATGGCACCGATCTAGTCAACGTTGAAGACGTTCGGATTCTGAAGGTCGATTTTCGGTTGCCCGAGCGCAATCTGACGCAGATCAAGCCCGGGCAGACGATCGAAGTCATCGCCGATGCGCTGCCGGGCGAGCGCTTCGCCGGCCAGATTGACGCCATTAATCCGCGTGTGGATGCGAACGGACGCTCGCTCGAGATTCGCGCGAAATTGGAAAACACTGCCGGCAAGTTGCGACCTGGAATGTTTGTGCGCGTGCGCGTCATTGTTGGTGAGCGCACCAACGCGCTGCTGATACCGGAGGAAGCAATCGTGCCGCAGGGCGCGGACTTTTACGTTTACAAAGTCGTCGAGGGGCAGGCCCGACGTGTTCCGGTGAAAATTGGAGTTCGCCGCGAGGCGCTGGTCGAGATCGTTCAAGGACTGCAGACCGGCGATCAGGTCGTTACGGCCGGCATGCGCTTGTCGCGTGACGGGCAACCGGTTCGTATTGTGCCGCCAAATGCACCCGGCGCTCCCGGCGCGCCGAAGGGCGAAGGCAGCGGCAAAGTAGAGCCGAAGGCGGCACCGCTGAAGGCTGCGATGGCGCGCCATGTAGAGGTTTTCACATGAGTCTGTTCGAGCTGTGCATCCGTCGCCCGGTGTTGTCGACAGTGCTGTCGCTGCTGGTGCTCGTGATCGGCGCGATTTCGTATACGCGACTGGCGGTGCGCGAATATCCACGCATCGATGAGCCGGTAGTCAGCGTCGAGACTGTGTATCCCGGCGCTTCGGCCGAAGTGATCGAATCGCAAGTCACCAAGGTGCTGGAAGATTCACTGGCTGGCATCGAAGGCGTTGAGTTGATGACTTCGCAAAGTCGCTCCGAGCGAAGTCAGATCAACGTGCGTTTCCGGATTACGCGTGATCCCGATTCGGCAGCAGCCGACGTTAGAGACAAGGTCGCCCGCGTCCGTGCGCGGTTGCCCGATACGGTAGACGAGCCGGTCATCGCCAAGGTCGAAGCCGATTCCTTTCCGGTAATTTGGATGTCGGTCGCGGCGGGGGGCCGAACCCCGCTCGAGGTGTCCGACTATCTGACGCGCTACGTAAAGCCGCGGCTGTCCGTACTGCCCGGCGCCGCCGACGTGCGCATTTTCGGCGAGCGAGTGACTTCGATGCGCATCAACGTCGATCGCGACCGACTCGCCGGTTATGGTTTGACTCCGCAGGACGTCGAGAATGCATTGCGGCGGCAGAACATCGAACTGCCGTCGGGGCGGATCGAATCAGCGCAGCGCGAGTTCTCGATCGTCGCGTCTACCGACGTCAGTACGCGTGAGCAGTTTGAAAACCTGATCGTTGCCAATTCGAAAGGTTATCCCGTGCGGCTGCGTGATATCGCCGATGTGGTGGTCGGCGCGGCCAGCGAGCGCGTGATCGCCCGCTACAACGGCCAGCCTTCAATCAACATGGGACTGATCAAGCAAGCGGTTGCGAATCCGCTCGACCTCTCGAAGGCGTTGCGCGAAGAGCTCACGAAAATCAACCCGAGCTTGCCGTCGGGCATGAGCGTCAACATTAGCTACGACTCATCGGTGTTCATTGATCGCTCGATCAAATCGGTGTTCAGAACAGTCGCCGAAGCCGTCCTGCTCGTCGCGCTGGTGATTTTCTTCTTCCTGCGCAACGTACGCGCCACTTTGATTCCACTGGTGACGATTCCTCTTGCGCTGGTGGGCTCGTTTGCGCTGATGTACGCGTTTGGATTCACGATCAACACGCTCACTTTGCTGGCGATGGTGCTGGCGATCGGCCTGGTGGTCGACGATGCGATCGTCGTGCTTGAAAACATCTATCGCAATGTCGAATCAGGAATGGACCGCGTGGCGGCCGCCATCAAGGGCATCAAGGAAATTGGGTTTGCGGTCATTGCGATGACGCTGACGCTGACGGCGGTGTTCGCGCCGCTCGCTTTCGCGACCGGGCGTACCGGACGGCTCTTCATCGAGTTCGCTCTCACGCTTGCAGGTGCGGTGCTGGTGTCCGGCTTCGTTGCGCTGACACTGTCGCCGATGATGTGCAGCAAGCTGCTGAAGCACGAACAAAAGCACGGCCGCATCTTTACGATGATCGAGCGCTGGCTGACGGCGCTGACTCGTGGTTACGCACGTTCGCTGGCGTGGCTACTGGACCGGCGCTGGATCGTGGTGGTGGTATGGCTGATTACGGCCGGTGTTGGGGCGCTGTTTTTCACGTTACTGCGCTCCGAGCTCGCGCCGCTCGAGGACCGGGGGGTGATCTTCGGCCGTATGCAGAGCCCGCCGGGCGCGACTGTGGATTACACGTCGGAGCAGCTGCGTCCTGTCGAAAGGCTTTTCTCGACTATTCCTGAAGCCGCTGCGTACAACGCCATTGCGGGTTTCCCTTCCGTGGATTTCGGCACAGCAGTCTTGCGCCTGAAGCCTTGGGAAGAGCGCACGCGCAAGCAGCAGGACATCTCGCGCGAGTTGAATCAGCAGTTTCAGAGTTTGCCGGGCATGATCGGCTTTGCGGTGAATCCGCCGTCACTCGGCCAGTCAGGCCGTTCCTTGCCTGTTGAATACATTGTGATGGCGCAGCTGCCTTATGTGGAGCTCGATCGCATCGTTCAGAACTTTATTGCCGAGATCTCAAAGACGGGGATGGTGATGAATCCACAGTCGGATCTCCGACTGAATACCCCGGAGCTGCGCGTCGACATAAATCGGGACAAACTGGGCGATCTCGGCATCCCCGTTGAGACCGTAGGCCGAACGCTGCAGACGATGCTCGGTGGCCAGCAGATCACCCGTTTCAAGAAAGACGGAGAGCAGTACGACGTGATCGTGCAAGTTGCGCCGCGCGACCGCAGCCGGCCGAACGACATCAGCGACATATACGTGCGAGGGCGTGATGGCTCGATGGTCCAGCTGGCAAACGTCGTCAGCGTGCTTGAAGGCGTGTCGCCTTCGTCGCTGAACCACTTTCAGCGCCTGCGGGCGGTGACGATAACCGCGAGCCTGGCGCCTGGCTACACGATTGGCGATGCATTGAAGATGATGGATGACACCGCCCGGCGCGTGCTTCCTTCGGATGCGCTTACAGACCTGAACGGGCAGTCGCGCGAGTTTCGCGATGCGCGCGGGGGCTTCTACCTGACGCTGGTACTTGCATTGGTCTTTATCTACCTCGTGCTCGCTGCGCAGTTCGAGAGCTTCGCCGATCCGTTTGTCATCATGCTATCGGTGCCGTTATCGATGGCGGGCGCATTGTTCGCCCTGTGGATCACCGGCGGCACCTGGAATATCTACAGTCAGATCGGGGTGATTACCTTAGTGGGTTTGATCACCAAGCACGGCATCCTGATCGTTGAATTTGCGAATCAGTTGCAGGAGCGCGGGGAAGAGTTGTTCGAGGCGATTCGTCAGTCGGCGGTGCTGCGATTACGGCCCATTTTGATGACGACCGGCGCGATGGTGCTCGGTGCGCTGCCGCTTGCGCTGTCCTCCGGCGCCGGCGCCGAGAGCCGCGTGCAAATAGGCTGGGTGATCGTAGGAGGCCTTTCGTTCGGAACACTGCTGACGTTATATGTGGTGCCGACCATGTACACGCTAATGGAGCAAGTGCTGGGCAAGTGGATGGGTTCGCACCAGCACGCGCAGCCGGCGACGGCGGAGGGCGGCGCGGAGTGAGGAATTCAGTGTGACGTCAAGGCTCGTCGTACTCGACACCGAAACTACGGGACTCGAAGCCAAAGACGGTCACCGCATCATCGAAATCGGCGCGATCGAAATTGTCGGTCGCCGAATTACCGACCGCCGCTTTCATCAGTATGTGAACCCCGAGCGCGAGTGCGACGAAGGCGCGCTTGCCGTGCACGGCATCAACCGCGAGTTTCTTGAAGGCAAGCCGAAGTTTTGCGACATTGTCGACGACCTGATTGCTTTCGTTAAGAACGCAGAGGTCATCATTCACAACGCCGAGTTCGACATCGAATTTCTCGACGCCGAGCTCGCGCGAATCGGGCGCAACCGGTTTGCCGAGCACTGCCTTAGAGTGATCTGCTCGCTGCAACACGCGCGTGAGCAGCATCCCGGCAAGCGCAATTCGCTAGACGCGCTATGCGAGCGCTATGCAGTGTCGAACGCACACCGGACACTGCACGGTGCACTGCTCGACGCCGGCCTGTTGGCAGACGTGTTTCTAGCGATGACACGCGGCCAGGACAGCCTGGTGATCGACGTGCTCGACGACGACACGCTGACTGCCAACTTCGGTCCGGTCGATATCAGTCAACTGATGTCAGTCGCGGTCGCCGAGGAAGAAATCGCGGAGCACGAAGCCCTGCTTGACTTGATAGCACGCGAAGCCAGGGTTACACCGGTGTGGCGGTTGAGTCTGGCCCACTAGCAAGTTGCTGTCGCAACTCGCGCTTCAGTACCTTGCCGGTCGCATTGCGGGGTAACCGCTCCACGAAAACGTACCGCTTCGGCCGCTTGAAGCGGGCGATGTGCTCAAGACAGAAAGCATCGAGCTCTTGTTGATTCGCCGTTTGTTCCGTTTGCAAGACGAGCACCGCGACGACCGACTCGCCCCATTGCGCATCGGGCTCTCCGAGCACCGCGACCTCTTTGATCGCAGGATGCCGCAACAACACTTCCTCGACTTCGCGTGGATAGATGTTGGAACCGCCCGAGATGATCAGATCCTTGCTTCGATCAACCAGCGTCAAATAGCCCATTGCGTCGAAGCGGCCGATGTCGCCGGTGTGCAGCCACCCGCTGGCCAGTGTTTCAGCGGTGGCTTCCGGGTTGTTCAGATAGCCGGCCATTACGACGTCACCGCGGACGCAAACTTCACCTAACTCGCCCGGCGGCAGCAGATGGTCATTGCCATCCAGCACCGCCACCTCGACGCCTGTTTGCGCGCGCCCTACCGAGCCCAGTCGGTCCAGACGACGGCCGTCGTGATCCTCGAGGTGGTCGCGGGCAGGCAACACCGTAATTGTCATCGGTGCCTCGCCTTGCCCGTAGATCTGCACCAGTCGCGCGCCGAAACATTCAAGAGCGCGCAGGCAGTCCGCGACGTACATCGGGCCGCCACCGTAGATGATCGATTTGAGGTTGGTTGGCTCGCCTTTGCCGCTCCAACCCTCGACCAATCGCATCACCATCGTCGGTGCCGCAAAGAATTTGACCTGCGGCGTGTAGGCGATGATGTGCGCAATCTCATCGACGTCGAATCCGTGCGCAGCAGGAATCAGCTGCGTCGCGCCGGCGGTGATGTTCGGGATCATGTACAGCCCGGAGCCATGCGACATCGGCGCCGCATGCAGCAGATGGTCGCCGACGGCGGCATGGTCGACGTCGGACAGGTAGTTGAGCGTCATCGCCAGCAGGTTGCGATGGGTTAGCACGACACCTTTTGGCCGCCCGGTGGTGCCGCTGGTATAGAACAACCAAGCGGGCGCTTGCGCCGAATCCATCTGCGGTATCGGCAGCAGCTCGGAATGCACCAACTTGCGATACTCCGCGCTCTCCACGCCGATGAAGTGCGTTGTCGCACCGCGTTTGGACGCGATAGCCGTAGTGTCGATGTCATCAGAGACAAACACCCCGCGCACATCCGCGTCGTCGAGAATGAAGGCGACCTCCTTCGGATGCAGCCGCATGTTGATTGGAACCGCGCAGAGGCCGGCGGCCCAGCACGCGTACATCAGCTCAACATACGCGGCACAGTTGTGCAT
>DATLMT010000386.1:0-2735 GCA_035537135.1 Burkholderiaceae bacterium
GCCATCGACAGCGCCTCTTCCTGATCGTGCGTGACCATGATGGTGGTCACACGCAGGCGTCGCTGCAATTGCCGAATCTCTCCCCGCAGCCGCTCGCGCACTTTGGCATCAAGGGCAGATAACGGTTCGTCAAGCAACAGCAGGCTGGGCGCTGTGGCAAGAGCACGCGCCAGCGCAACTCGCTGCTGCTGGCCGCCAGACATCTGGCTCGGATACTTGGCCCCGGCGTCCGGCAACCCCACCAGTGATAGAAGCTCGGTGACGCGCGCGACGAGATCAGCGCGACCCTTGCGGCGATTGACCAATCCATAGCCGACATTCTGCGCAATCGTCAGATTCGGAAACAGCGCATAGGACTGGAACACGATGCCGTAATCGCGCGCGGCAGGCGGCGCGTTTGACACGTCGACGCCGTTTTGCAGAATGCGCCCGCTGGTCTGCTGCTCGAGCCCTGCGATGATTCGCAGCAGCGTCGTCTTTCCACAACCCGATGGGCCAAGAAAACAAACCAGCTCACCGGGTTCAATCGTCAAATCGATCGATTTCAGCGCAACGAAACTCCCGAAGGCCTTGTTGATGCCTTCGAGTCGAACCGCAGCTTCATTGCTAGCCATATTTAAAAACGCCGGGTTGAACTTGCGTTCGAACCCGGCGAATTAATGTTCGCGGCTGCGCTGTCGGAAGTGGCCTACTTTGGCGCAGCCTTGCTGCCGTACCGCTTCTCCCACTCGGCAAGAATCCGATCGCGGTTCTTCGCCGCCCATGCAAAGTCGTTCTTTACTAAACGAGTGGCGTAATCACCCGGCACATTAGGTAAAGGCTTCGACAGCGCCGGCACGGCGACGATCGCGAAATTATTCGCATAAAGCGCCATCGCTTCGTCCGTCACCGACCAGTCGACCAGCTTTTGCGCCGCTGCCATGTTCTTGGTGCCCTTGTGTATACCGATCGCTTCCAGATCCCAGCCAAGTCCTTCCTTCGGGAACACCAGATCAATCGGCGCACCGCGCGCCTTCTCGCGGTTGGCGCGATATTCGAACGAAATGCCGACAACGAATTCACCCGCTGCGGCGGCTGCGCACGGCCGCGACCCCGAGTGCATGTACTGCGCGATGTTCTCGTGCAGGCCGTCCATGTACTTCCAACCGTCGGCCTCGCCCCACATTTGCAACCACGCCGAGACATCGAAGAAACCTGTTCCCGATGACGCCGGATGCGGCATCACTATCTGGCCCTTGTAAGCGGGCTTAGTCAGGTCGCGCCACGTCTCGGGCTTCGGAATGTTGCGCTTCGCCCCTTCGGTCGTGTTGTAGCAAATGGTTGCGCCCCACACATCCATACCGATCCAAGCCGGAGGATTTTTGGGATCGCGATACTGCGCCGAAATCCGATTCAGGCCCGGCGGCGCGTAGGGAACCAGCATTCCTTCGTTGTCGAACACCGCCATGCTGGTGGCGGCGACGCCCATGACCACATCGGCTTTCGGGTTGGCTTTTTCCGCCAGCAGCTTGGCTGTGACGATGCCGGTCGAATCACGTACCCACACGATTTCGATCGTCGGGTTTGCCTTTTCAAAGCCTTCTTTGTAGGCCTTCAGCTGATCGGTTTCGAGCGCGGTATACACACTAAGCTGGGTTTTCTGCGCGTACGCACCGAGCGCAAAAACGGAAAGCGCAACAGCCGCAAGCACCTTGCCGGCCGTGTTGGAAACGAATCGCATCGACTTCTCCTTGTGAGTAGCACCGGGGCAGGCTAGATAACGAGCTTGACGTAACAGTGACACGAACCGCTGCCAGTCTAGGCACCGTCGATTTTGACTGTCAATTGTTTTTTGCATATTGTCGACAATTGACAATCAAGCAGATAGACTGCCGCAATGACGGATCGCGCTCGTACCAATGGCACCACGGCCTTGCATGCCGAATCGCGGCGCGCCCCACCTGTAAGCATCGCCGTGCTCCGCTCGGCATCACTGTCGAGCGCCGCCCAGCACGAGATCGAACGCATGATTCTCGAAGGCGAAATCACGGCTGGAGCGAAACTTACCGAAGCATGGCTGTCTGAACGCTTGGGAGTTTCCCGGGGGCCGATACGCGAAGCGTTTCGAATGCTCGAGGAAGCGGGCCTGGTGCGGCAGGAAAAAAACCGCGGCGTGTTCGTGCGTGAGATTCCGCTTGAAGAAGCCCTGGAGATTTTCGACCTACGCGCTGCGATGGACGAACTGGTGGGCAGGCGGCTGGCGGAATCGATTACTTCCGAGCAGATGAAAGCCGTCCGTGCCATCGTTGAAAAGATGGACGGAGCCGCGCGCGCGGGGAATGCCGACTCCTACCACCTGCTGAACCTGCAGTTCCACGATGCCCTGGTCGAGTATGCGGGTAACCGGAAGCTGGCTGGCGTGTACCGAAAGCTGGTCAAAGAATTGGCGCTGTACCGGCGCCGAAATTTGCGCGACGAGGCTGCTCTGCCGCACTCTGCCGCGGAGCATCGGGCGATATTGAAAGCAATCGCATCCGGCGACGCCGAGCACGCGGGCAGCACCATGTACGACCATGTGATCGAAAGCAAGCAACGCGCGTTGCAGACACGCTCCGCCAGACCGAAGGCGCGCTCGCGGTCTGTCAAAAAAGGCAGCTCATGACAACGAACGGCTTCGCAATTGAAGTCAACGGCCGTCGCTACGCGCCGCCGAAGCAGCCCACGGTTGTCTTTTGCGTGGACGGCTGCGAACCCGA
>DATLMT010000387.1:0-2834 GCA_035537135.1 Burkholderiaceae bacterium
CTACAAGTAAGCAGCTTGTAGCGTGCTCAGCGGCGGCGGGCCATCAAGACCCCGCCGTTCTCATTGTTCCGTCAGTGCGAGCACCGCGAACGAAGCCAACCAGTGCGTGCCGACATAGTCGCCTGCGGTCGCTGCTTGCAAGGACACTCTGATGTGGGTTTCGATCGACTCTTCGGCCAAGGGCTTTAGTTCGCCATCGAGCTCCGGCAGCAACAGCCTCCAACACCAGGCGCGCGACAAGTTGAGTCCATGTAGATGCACGATTTTCGGATCGCTCGCGTCACTGACCTGTACCGGCTGCAGCCAGCCTGCCATGGCGCCGCGCGAAGGGCGAAACAGCTGCCACCAGTCGGCAAAAGAGCAGCCGTCGACTACACGCCGCATTAGGGCAGCTTCCACCAGCCCACTCGACAGAAAATCATCACCACTCGGTTCGTATTCGGCTGCATAGCGTCGATCACGCCCGAACCAAAGGTTCGCGCGCTCGGCGATCAGGCGATGCAGCGCCGGGTGCTGCACAGCCTCGCAGTAGTCGAGCGCGAGCAGCAGCGCAAACGCTGAGTTACCGTGCGTACCGGCCCGCGTGGCATACGTTGCGCGCGGGAGGAAGTGGACGAAGCGATCGGCGAATGCCTGTGCCAATGGAGCAATTTCATCGAACCATCGAGCGCTGGCGCGATCTTCCGCTGCAAGTAATTTGAATTCAGCAGCCAGCTTAAGCAGCCAACCCCACCCGTACGGCCGCTCGAACGAGCCGCGATGCGGTGCCGACAGCGTGTCGATCTCTCCTTGCAGGTTCGCGGCCGACAGCCGTTGCTCGAAGTGCCGACGTGTCGATTCCGCGTATGCATGCTTCGGATACAGGCGTAGCAATCGCGCCAGCGTCCAGTGCATATGGACACATGAGTGCCAGTCGTAGCTGCCGTGAAAAACCGGATGCAGCGTACTTGGGGTCCGCAAATCATCGCCGCTGCCAAGGACCTGGTCTAGTTTGTACGGATACTCAGTCGCCACGTTCTGCAGCGCGGTGCGCGCTATCGAGGCAGCGAAATCGGCGTCAATCATCGAGCACCGCCAGCAAGGATGAGCGCCAGCGCCAGCCTATTTCTTAGCTGGCTTGTCGCGTGTTCCCTTCAGCAGCTCCTGCGCTTCCTTTAACCCACGGACAGCGGCACGTTGTACCCATAGTGCCCCTTCGCTCTTGTTGGCGGCGATGCCTTCGGCGCCCGACAGTTGCGCAATGCCGAGCTGGAACGCCGCACTAGCGTTGCCGCGTTCGGCGGCACGCCGCAGCAGCGCTTCGGCGAGCGAAGGATCCTTCGGTACGCCCGGCGCTCCGCGAAGGTACAGCGCGCCGAGCGACCACTGCGCATCCGCCAGGCCTTTTTCCGCCGCTGGCTCGAGCAGCGACTTGATGCGAACGCCCGCGTTCTCAGGCGCCGGCCGTGCACGCTCGACGATCTGCGCCAGAAAGTAGCGCGCCCACGCGGCGTCCGCGTCGACATACGGCTTCAATACCGCCTCAGCATCGTTAAGCCCAGTGGTGCGGGCAGCTTCGGCAGATTTTTGCAGCGCCTGCTCGTTGAAGCGATGAAACGCAAGGCTCGCGATGGCCTGCTCGGCGTCGCGCGTTACGCTCGGTGAGCCCTTGATCGCGCGCCCGCGCTCGGACATACCGACTTCGACCAGCATCGTCGAGTCGGTCGGATGAACACACGAAATCCCTGTCACCAGCATTGAATTGCGCTGTTCGTTCGCTTTCGCTGCACTCTTGCGCGGCGACGTATCTTCGAGCTGGATGGCGTCCAGTGTGTGGCGCGCACAGCGCGTGCCCGCATGCCGCACGATCGTCTCTTCGTGCTTGCCGATCTGCCAGCGCTCCGACAGCTTGGCATGGCGCGCACGCGCGAGCTCCAGCAGCGCTGCGTCGGTATCGATCGGCTTGGAAAGTATTTCGCTCGACAGCACCAGCACCGCCGTGTGCTCGCCGTCGGTTGAAAGATGCCGCCCCATCGAGCCGCCGCGTGGGGTGCTGGTAGCGACGAACCACTCGGGATCGGTCGGTGTCGTTACTGCGAAGCCTATAAAAGCCCACGGCGCACCGAGCGCGGTCTGCGGAATCTGCGCCACGCGCTCGTCAATCCGCGGCGGAGCGTCAGCAATAGCGCGCTGCGCGTGCGCGGTACTGCCGGCAAGCGCGCCAAATAGCAAGGGAAGCAACAAGCGCATCGATAATCCTCGCAGTTTTGCTGGATCATAGTGAGCCCCTTGCCACACCGATCCGGCGAGAAGCCGGTAAGACACAGCGCAAGTTTGGGCCGATCGGCCGCTAATTATTCGAAGCGCCCGCCGTCGTTCCACGAGACTTCAGACTGCAGTTGTATCAAACCGCCAGGAAAGTAGTGGCCTGCGAACGATCTTTGCTTATCGTCGGGTTTCCAAACTCAATAAGGAAATATCGTGGCCAAGTACGGAGCGAAAGCATCTGAAAAGGTAGAAAAGGCGATGCACGAGCGCAAGCGCGGCACGCTCAAAAGCGGTTCGGGAAAAAAGGTGACTAGCAAGAAGCAGGCGGTTGCGATCGGACTTTCGCAGGCGCGTAAAGCCGGCGGCAAAGTGCCGACGAAAAAATCTTCAGGCAAGAAGTCCGCGAAAAAATCTTCAGGCAAGAAGTCCGCGAAAAAATCCTAACTCGATGTCAATGCCGGCCGTGTGCTCATAGTGGCTCGTCTTTCGAGGCTGCGTGAGTTACGGCTGGCAACGGCCACCGGCGCGGGCCGGCGCAGGCACTTAAGCGCCGCCAGCGGATTGGTCCGTGTGGGAGATTACCTGTA
>DATLMT010000388.1:0-3132 GCA_035537135.1 Burkholderiaceae bacterium
GCGAGGACCCACCAGCCGGTTTTCTCGGCGACGATGAAGCCGACATAGCCACCGAGCAGATACAACGAGCCGTGCGCAAGATTCACGTTGCGCATCAATCCAAATACCAACGTGAAGCCGCTAGCCACAATGAAGTACAGCGATGCCAACGTCAGACCGTTAAGCACCGTCACCAAAAACAATCGCGTGTTGTCGACCAGGCCCCAGATCGAAAGACCTAGAAGTAGGAGCGCGAGCGCGCTCCAGCCGACAATGTGCGATGTCCGCATCAATTCATTGCTGAGGCAGACGCGGCGGCCGGAACGTACGGTGGGCGCAAGCCGCGCCTGCTGCCGGCAAAGTTGTTGGCCATATCGGGCGATTTGTGGAACACGCCGTCTTTCATGATCGCCAGCAAACGCGTCTTGTCGAGCAGGATTGAAAGATCCGCCAACGGATCGCCGTCGACCAGCAACAGATCGGCCAGATAGCCTTCCTTCACTTCGCCGAGCTCGTCGCCCATCAGCATGATCTGACCGCCGTAGCGTGTTGCCGACAGCAATGCGTCCATCGGCGTCATGCCGCAGTGTTTGACGAAGTACTGCAGGTCGGTAGCGTTCGTACCGTGCGGTGCCCATGCGAATCCGTAATCGCCGCCGGGCAGAACGCGAATGCCGCGCTTGTGCATCGCTTTCATCGACTCCGTCGCAGCCGCGAGCTCGTCTTCGTAGCCCATCTCGCGTGCCTTGGCGGGAGTGATTCCGTACGGCGTACCTTCCTGTAGCAGCTTGAAAATCACCGACAGTCCGGGTGCAACGAACACCTTGTGCTTGTTCGCTTCGAGCAGATCAAGCGCTTCGTTGTCGGTGTAGCTGGCGTGATAGATCACTTCGCAGCCGAGCCGCACCGCCTGCTTGACCGAGTCGGCACTGCGCGCGTGCACAGCGACGCGCTTGCCGCGCATGGTCGCTTCTTCGACGGCGACCTTCACCTCCGCGTCCGTCATCCATGTCGTCTTCGCGTTTGCATGCGGTACCAGGTTGTCGCCCGATAAATTCAGCTTGATCGAGTCGACGCCGTACTGCAGAAACATCCGGCACGCGCGGCGCATGTCTTCGGGCCCGCTGACGTTGACCGCGAAGCTGAACTCGGGGAAGGGCAGATGCGGCAGTGTTTCGTCACCCAACCCACCGGGAACTGTGATCTCCTGGCTTGCTGCCAGATAGCGCGGGCCGGGAATCAATCCTGAGTTGATCGCGTTGCGCACGACCACATCGAGCCGCGGTTTTGCGGTGGCTGCGCCAACGCACGATGTCCAGCCCTGGTCGAGATACACCTTGGCGACACGCGCCGTCCACAGCGTGTGCTCCTCGACCGGCATCTTCTGAATGTCGGCCAGTCCGGACGCGTTGTTCCACGCAAAGTGGGTATGTGCCTCCACCATCCCGGGCATCAGCGTCGCACCGGCACCATCGATGACGGTGCCGCCATTGGCCGCGAACGAACGGGCGCTGCGTGCGACGCGGCTGATCCGCTTGCCTCGCACCAGCACTTCGCCGTTGTAGGGCGCCGCACCGCTGCCGTCGATGATCTTTACGTTGGTGAATAGGACTTCGGAATCGGGCATTGATTTCTCCTAGGCAGCTACGGCTTGCCAGCGTGTCGGAGCCGAGCTGCGAACATCGCGCGCATTTCGCGCAGGATCGGGTGCGCGATAAAACGCGCCGTCCTTCATCACCGCGAGAATGCGCTGTTTGTCTTGCAGGATGCGAATGTCTGCGAGCGGGTCACCGTCGATCAGCAGCAGATCGGCCAACGCCCCATCCCTGACTCTCCCAATCTGCCCAGCGCCGGCGTCGCCGTCGAGCTTCATGATCGGCGCGCCCCATGAAGTTGCCGACAGCATGGCTTCCATCGATGACATGCCGAGATACTTGGTGAAGTACTCGAGGTCCTTCGCGTTCGTGCCATGCGGTGTCCATGCAAATCCGTAGTCGCCACCGGGCAGGATGCGGATGCCGCGCCTCAGCATCTTCTTCAGTGTCTCGACCGCCACCTCGAGCTCGCGGTGGTAACCCATCTTCTTCGTCACTTCCGGCGTCAGACCCCATTCGGATGCGTGATGCGAGGTGTTGATCAGCCAAGCAAGTCCCGGTGCGACGAAGTGCTTGTGTTTGTTGGCTTCCAGCATGTCGAGCGCTTCTTCGTCGGCAAAGCTAGCGTGGTAGATCACTTCGATGCCGTGCCGGATGCATTGCTTGACGGACTCTGACGAGCGCGCGTGCGCGGCGACACGCTTGCCGAAGCGCTTGGCTTCCGTCACGCACATCGCAATCTCTTCCTCTGAAAATGGCGTGTACTCTGCCGGCAGGCCGGCGATGTATTCGCCCGACAGATTGATCTTGATCTGGTCGACGCCGTACTTGACGAACTGGCGCACGCAGCGGCGTACCTCTTCCGGGCCGCTGACCACCGCACCGAAGTTGAACTCGGGTTGCGGCAGATGCGGCAGCGTGTTGTCGCCCAACCCACCCTGCACCGTGATTTCCTGACTTGCCGCGATGTAACGCGGTCCTGGAATTTCGCCGGCGTTGATCGCGTTGCGAATCACAACGTCGAGTCGCGGCTTTGCGGTTGCAGCGCCGACGCACGACGTCCATCCCATCGACAGGTAGCGCTCGGCTACGTGTGCGCACCACAGGATGTGCTCTTCGGTCGGCATGCGCTGGATCGAATCGAGCGACGGTTGATCGTTCCACGAAAAATGCGTGTGCGCCTCGACCATGCCCGGCATCAGCGTCGCGCCGGCACCGTCGATCATCGTCGCGCCTGACGCGGAGGATGGGGGTAACGAACGCACGCTGCCCGATGTTCGAGTGCCCGTACGCGTGACGCGGGCAATGCGATTGCCCTGTATCAGCACTTCGCCGAGGTACGGCTGGTCGCCGCTGCCGTCGAAGACACGCACATTTGTGAATGCAACATTGGCCATAATGCCTCCTGCCTAAGCGGCGCTCCGGTCATTGACAACTGCTCGGGCGCTTTCAAGAAATCGCCGCAAATACGACTGACATTCCGCGGCCCGCTCCGCGGTCATCCAGTGACCGCAGCGCGGTAGAACTTCGACCTGTCCCCCGCCCACGCGGGCAGCGA
>DATLMT010000389.1:0-2166 GCA_035537135.1 Burkholderiaceae bacterium
GTGCTGTTGATGGATGGCGGTCTGTCGCTCCTCACCGGGAGCGGCCAATGACCGAAGCGCAATTTCAGTCACAACCGAGTACTCCGCTGACCTACTCGCCGCCGGCGTTTGCGGGCATCATCGGTTTGGCGCGCGCAGACATTACGCCGCCGCTCGGAATTTACGCACGCAACTGGGGCGCCGCCAGGCACGATGCCGCCGAAGGCATCCATCGCCCGTTGACGGCGACGGTTCTCACGCTGCAATCAAATCCTGATGAACTGCCGTTGATACTGGCCGCACTCGATCTCGGTTGGTGGCGCGGTCGCGAAGACGAGTGGATTTTGCGCAGCGCCGTCATCAGAGAATTCAGACTGGACACAGCTCGCGTGATGATTTGCCTTTCGCACACGCACGCTGGCCCATCTATTTGTCGCGCCGACAGCGACAAACCCGGTGGCGAACTGGTGCCCGGCTATCTACAACAGGTGCAAGACGCATTGCTACGCACTACACATCAGGCCCTGCAAAGCAGTCAAGCCGCCACAATTACCTGGCACTACGGCAAAAGCACTTTGGCGACAAATCGCGATTTGCATGACCCGCATGCCAATCGAGTACTCTGCGGCTGGAATCGAAGCGAACAGGCTGACGACACGCTGCTCGTTGGCCGTGTAACAGATGACGACAATCAAGTTCTCGCAACGCTGGTGAACTATGCCTGCCATCCCACAACACTGGCTTGGGACAATTCTCTAATTTCGCCTGATTACATTGGCACTATGCGCGAGACGGTCGAGACGCAAACAAACGCGCCGTGCCTGTTTCTGCAGGGTGCATCCGGCGAACTGGCACCGCGCGAGCAATATGTCGGTGATGTGGAGATCGCCGATGCACACGGACAGCAATTGGGCTTCGCGGTGCTCGGTGTGCTCGCGGGCATGTTACCGCCGCAAACTGCGTTCGAGTACTCGCACGTCGTTGAATCGGGCGCGCCTCTGGCGGTGTGGCAACGCGGCGCGGCGCAGCCCAATAGGACGCTTCTTGCGCAGTGCATCGATGTGCAACTGCCGCTGAAAGACTGGCCGACTGCTGGCGAGATCGAAGCCGAATTGCGTACCATGTCCGACCGCGCATTGGCCGAGCGTTTACGACGCAAGCTGCTGGTCCGTCGCGCGGTTGGCGATGGCACAAGCGCTGCGATTCCGGCCTACATCTGGCGCGTGGGAGGAGCTTTCTTCGTGGGGCATCCCAACGAGGCGTATTCACTCTTACAAACCGAGTTGCGCCGTGCTTTCCCCGAACGTGCCGTAGCCGTAATGAACGTCGTGAACGGCTGGTCAGGCTATCTGCCGCCGCAAGAGTTGTATGACGAAGATCTATACGCGGTGTGGCAGACGCCGTTTGAGCGCGGCAGCCTCGAGCACCTGATTGAATCATGTCACCGAGTACTCGAAAACATGGCTTGAAAGGAACCCACAGATGCCTCATCCCAGAATACGAGTTGGAATTGTCGGACATCGCGGGCTGGCCTTCGCTGCCGGTCTGCAGGCTTTGCCGCAGGTCGATCTGTGCGCGTTATGCGACATTGACGAAGCCGGCATGAACCGAACGGCGGATAAGCACAACATCGCAGGTCGCTACACGCGCTTCGAGCACCTGCTTGAAAACGTAGATGCCGTTGTCGTCTCCACGCCGATGCAGCTTCACGCCGCGCAATCCATCCTTGCGCTGCAAGCCGGCAAGCACGTGCTGAGCGAAGTGACCGCAGCCGTTTCACTCGAAGAATGCTGGCGTCTGGTGGATGCCGTGCAAAGCTCGGGAAAAACCTATATGCTGTCGGAAAATTATTGCTACATGCGCGATACGGTTCTCATCCGTGAGATGGCGCGCAAAGGCTTGTTCGGCGAACTGTATTTTGGCGAAGGCGAGTATCTGCACGATGTGAAATATCTGCATCACAATTCCGATGGCAGCCCCACGTGGCGCTACTACTGGCAGGTCGGCACCAACGGCTCGACCTATCCGACGCACAGCCTGGGGCCAGTTATGCAGTGGTTTCAGGCGCTCGACCCGCAGGAGCGCGTCGAATCAGTTGTGTGCGTCGGCACAGGTCGCCGCACCGATCCCGAGCATCCGCACGATGACACCAGTATCTTGCTATGCAAGCTGCGTAGCGGCAAGCTG
>DATLMT010000390.1:0-5182 GCA_035537135.1 Burkholderiaceae bacterium
ATGTTCGACACCGACGAACATTTCCGCGACGGTGCAACGCTGGAAGACATGGCGAAGCTGAAGCCGGTGTTTGCGAAGGACAACGGAACGGTCACCGCGGGCAACGCTTCTGGGATCAACGACGGCGCGGCTGCGGTGGTACTGATGGAGCGCAGCGTTGCCGAGAGGCGCGGTTTGAAACCCATGGCGAGGTTGGTCAGCTACGGACACGCGGGGGTCGATCCGAAGTTCATGGGTATCGGTCCGGTGCCGTCGACCAGAAAAGCGTTGGAACGCGCGACGCTGAAGGTTGCCGACCTCGATGTGATTGAGGCGAACGAAGCGTTTGCGGCACAGGCATGCGCTGTCTCCAAGGACCTCGGCTTTCCTGCGGAGAAAGTAAACCCAAACGGAAGTGGCATCTCGCTCGGTCACCCCATCGGCGCCACCGGCGCAATGATCACCGTCAAAGCGCTTTATGAGCTTCAGCGAACCGAAGGGCGATACGCGCTCGCGACGATGTGTATCGGCGGAGGACAGGGCATCGCGGCGGTATTCGAGCGGATATAAGACGCGCTGTACTCCGCGCCGCCATCCCTTCCGTTAAGGCATGCATGAAGCGTGACAAGTTCTCTCAACGCAGGCGGCACCTGCTGCTTGCGACCGCAGGCAGCATATGCGTGGCAACTGCCGATGCAGTCGCGGCCGACGGCAACACTCCCGAAGCGCGTCTGCGCGAATTGCTCAGCGAGCGCCGTTCTCTAAGGCTGTTGCGAGGCAACGAACACGTTGAGGCCACGTACTGGACAGCCGACGCCGGCTACAACCGCGACGAGTATCTGAACATCTGCTGGTTGATGCGCGACATGCAGGCCGACCGCGTTTTTCCGATGAACCATGGCCTGCTCGATGTGTTGTGCGGAGTGCAGACGTGGTTGGCGCGTAATGGCGTCGAGGCTCCGCTTCGCATCCACTCGGGCTATCGAACGCCGAAGACAAACCAGCGCACCGAAGGCGCGGCACTTGACTCACGCCACATCGTCGGCAGGGCCGTGGACATCAGCGTTACCGGCGTGTCGAACGTCAGGCTGGCGGGCATGGCCAGTGTGCTGGGTCGCGGCGGCACCGGGCTTTATCCTGGTCGCAATTTCGTTCACGTCGATACCGGCGATGAGCGCATTTGGATCGATCGCATGCGTAAGAAATAATCGACCTAGAACGCGAGTCGCGCACCGATCGTCGACATCACGAGCGACGCGAGCGTGACGCGCCGTGCGCTCATTCGACAGTTGACCCCTTGTGTTGACGCAGCGACGCGAGCTTGGCGGCGTAAAGTTCGCGCTCCTTGCGCGTCACACCGTTTTCCATTGCAAGCATCAAGTGCTTCCTGGCGGGCTCGAGCTCGCCCAGCTTGAAATTGGCAAGCGCAAGCCAGAAGTGAAACTCGGCGTGGTCGGCACGCGCGACTTCTTTGGCGAACATGTCGCGCGCGAGCCGGTAGTTCTCGTCGTCCATTGCTGCTCGGCCGAGATTGAAGTAGTGAAACGGCGCCACCGGTTCTATTTGCGCCAGCCTTCGCAACAGCGCGGCCGATTCCAGGTTTCGTCCCTGCCGCCCGAAGACCTGCGCCAGGTTAGACATCGCGCGCGCGTTTGCGGCTTCACGCTCGAGAAGATAGCTGAAGACTTTCTCAGACCGGATGAGATCGCCGCGTCGCATGTAGATGACACCGAGCGTGTTGTGCGACCCGAGGTACTCGGGACTGTGTCGAACGGCCTCTCGTGCCCAGGCGTAGGCGTCATCTATTCGCCCTTCGACAAGCGCCTCGACTGCTTTGTTGTTCATGTACATCGCAACGATCATTTCTTCCTGAATGTCGCGGGTGCGCAGTCCGCGCAGGCTCTGGGCGGGCAAGAAGTCGATCGTCAGTGCGTCGAGGTTGCCAATCGTGTTCCTGTCGCCCATCTTTCTGTCGAGCGTGATGTTCACATGGCCGCTGCGCACCAGCAGGTCGCCGCTCCGCCCCCAGCTTTCCTCCAGATAAGCGCTCTGGTATCTGACCTGCAGGCCGAGTTCCTTGGCAAACGCGGCGGTCATGATGACGAGCGACAGGCAATTTCCGGCGCGCGCTTCGAAGGCCTGCGAAGCATTGCGGGTCATACCGGCGTCGTATTGAAGCTTCAGCTGACCCTTGTGATAAAGCGCACTGATCAGTCCTTCCTGCGGACCAAGCTGGCGAAGCTGACTGTGTATCTCCGTTCTCAAATAGCGCTTCATCGGGTCGCTCAGCGCAAACACCTCGGCGGCGCTGATTCGTTCCGAAGATGCGGAAAACGACGCGTCGTCAAAAAGAAATTCGGGTGGTTGCACGCGCGGCTGCTGGGTCGCGCATGCGGTCAGAAGAACACAAACGAGGCCTATCCAGTTACGCATTGGATGTCTCCGTAAACCAGTTCAGCACGCCGTCGAGCGCACTATGATTCAACGCGTACGTCGCCTGCTCGCGCACGACTGCTTTGGCACGATAAGCGACCGAAATACCGGCGAGTCGCATCATCTTGATGTCGTTCGCGCCGTCTCCGACAACGATCGCTTTCGCCGTTGCGCATCCGATCTCTGCGCACGCTTCACGCACGGCCTGCGCTTTGCCTTCGGCATCCACGATCTCGCCGCCGTTGGGCCCGAAGACGTTGCCTGTAAGCCGTCCCTCGATGATCTCCAGTTCGTTCGATCGCGCGTAGTCGATCGGCAGCTTCTCTCTGACGCGTTCGGTGAAAAAGGTAAAGCCGCCGGTCGCCAGCAGAATCTTCAATCGTTCGCGCCGGCATTCCGCAACCAGCCGCTGCGCACCGCCATTGAGCAGCAGTTTTTCGTCGTGCACCCGATTCAGCAGGGCGGCGTCAACCCCTGCCAACATCGCCACCCGCCGGCGCAAACTTTCTTTGTAATCGACCTCGCCGCGCATCGCCGATTCGGTAATGGCAGCGACCTGCGAGCCCTTACCGGCGTACGCCGCAACTTCGTCCAGTGTCTCGATATTTACCAAAGTCGAATCCATGTCGAGCGCCAGCAGGCAAAAGTCGGCAAGACGCAGCTTCGGATCGACGAACGCGTAATCCAGCTTCCAGAAGTTCGATAACCCGTGTACCGCCTTGCGCGTCTCGGCATCGTCACGGACCGCAACGCAACGCGCGGCGCGGCGGGTCACGGTGATGCGTTCAGGCATGCAAACCACCTTGAACGTGTCGAGCGCTTCGTTCGACAACCCGGGGCCTTGCAGCACGAGATCGTTCATCGCATTCAGTTTAGAGTGTCGGTCATCTGCGGATCGATGTCACCTGGACGGAGGCTCTGTGATTCGAGTTCTGTTGTTAATAGCCCTTAGCAGCAATGCTCCCGCATGGGCGCAGGCACCGACTGCGCCGCCCGCACGCGCGGCGAACGAAACATTTTTCGGCACCGAAGTACGCGACCCGTATCGGTGGCTGGAAGATGTGAAGTCGCCCGAGGTGGCGGCGTGGATGAAAGCGCAGAGCGACTACACGACGTCATTGCTGGCACGCATTCCGGGCCGGCAATCGATGTTCGATCGCATCGTCAAGTATGAAGAAGCAATTCCCTCGCGCGTCGTGCAAGTGGCGCGCGAAACAGGCGACCAGTGGTTCTTTGAGCGCCGCGGCGCTAGCGAGAATCAGTACAAGCTGCTCTCGCGCCAAGGATTGCGTGGACAGGACCGCGTGCTGGTCGATCCCGAAGCAGTCGAGAAGCGCACCGGCAAGCCGCACGCGATCAACTACTACGGCACTTCGCCCGGAGGCACTCTGGTCGCCTATGGTCTTTCGGCACAGGGATCGGAAGCCGCGGTGCTGCACGTTCTGAACACAAAGACCGGCAAAGCCGTCGGCAAACCGATCGACCGTGCCGATTTCGGCGGCGTGAATTTTTCTCCCGACGGTCGAACGATGCTGTTCAATCGGCTGCAGGAAATGAAGCCAGGCATGCCGGACACCGAGAAGTACCAGAAGAGCCGGGTGTGGATGCTGAAGCGCGGCGACGATGTTGCAAGCGCGGTGCCAGTGTTTGGTGCCGGCATGCAGGGAGTGGATGTCGGTCCGGCTGAGATTCCGATCGCAAGTATCACGCACGACGGCCGCTGGGCGCTTGGCTACGTTTTCAATGGCACGCAGCGCGAGATCGGATTGTTTGTAGCTCCCGCTGCAGGGGTACTGGCAGGCAAGCCAAAGTGGCGGCGGGTGATTGATCCGCGCGATGAAGTCACCGGCGTGGCGTACTTCAACGACAAGCTCGCGTTGCTCTCGCACAAGGGCGCGCCACGCTCGCAGGTGTTGCGCATCGATCTGAAGAAGCCGCAGCTGTCCGGTGCGCAGGTGCTGGTTGCGCAAAGCGAGCGCGTCGTCACCGGGATCACGGCGGCGGCCGACGCTCTGTACATCGAAGCGCGCGACGGCAACGTCAAGCGTTTGTTCAAGCGTGCACATACCGCCGCCGGTGAAGTGGTTGAAGTCAAGCTGCCGGTGGAAGGCTCGTTCCAGCTGGTCGGCGACGAGGGCGCGCTTGGTGCGGCCGATCCTCGCTTTCCGGGATTAGTGCTCGAACTGCAGAGCTGGAATCGCGCGCGACAGATTTATCTGGTTGGCGCCGACGGCAGCGTCCGCAACTCGGGCTTGCAACCCGAAGGCCCCTTCGATACGCCGGCCGACGTCGTCGCCACCGAAGTCAAAGTGAAAAGTCACGACGGCGCGATGGTGCCGATGTCGATCCTTCACAAGCGCGGCGCGCAGTTAAATGGCCGCAATCCGACGATCCTGTACGGCTACGCCAGCTACGGAATCACCGAAGAGCCTTTTTACAGCGTAAGCCGACTGGCGTGGCTCGACGCCGGCGGCGTTTACGCGATCGCAAATCCACGCGGCAGCGGCGTTTTTGGACAGGAGTGGTACAAGGGCGGCTTTCAAGCTAACAAGCCGAATACATGGAAGGATTTCATCGCGTGCGCCGAGTGGTTGATCGCCCAGAAGTGGACGAGTCCCGAGCGGCTCGGCATTCTCGGCGGTAGCGCAGGGGGCATTCTGGTCGGCCGCGCGATGACCGAGCGCCCCGATCTGTTTGTCGCAGCGGTGCCCGCCGTCGGCGTGCTCGACGCCGTACGCGCCGAGATCACACCCAATGGCGTTCCCAACAT
>DATLMT010000391.1:0-3338 GCA_035537135.1 Burkholderiaceae bacterium
ATTGCACGCTCATTTCGTCTACTTGATTTGCGATTGCAGATGTAACACGGCCGCGGCGAAAGTCGCTGCAGCGGGCTGCATAGGCGGGTAATCTGCAAGCACTGCTGGGACCGGCAGGTACGCTGCAACTTCCGTCCAAAAACCAACCGAGGAGATGCGATGCGAATCAATCCCTACCTGAACTTTGACGGCAACTGCGCAGACGCAATGCGCTTTTATGAAAGAGCACTCGGCGGCAAGCTGGCGATGATGCCTTTCGCAGGCTCACCGATGGAAAAAGATATTCCAGACGCTTACCGCAATCGCATCATGCATGCCTGCCTGACGACTGCCGATGGAGCGTCGCTGATGGCATCGGACACCGGACCGTGGGCGCCCTACGAAGCGCCGAAAGGTATCCAGGTGACCCTCAACTACGACACAGCAGCCGAGGGCAAGAAGGCTTTCGACGCAATGTCGCAGGGCGGCAAGGTAACAATGCCGCTGGATAAGACCTTCTGGGCTGAAGCGTTCGGCATGTTTACCGATCGGTTTGGCATTCAGTGGATGGTCAACGCCGGCCCAATCAATGTTGAGTCAGAAGAAAAGAGCAAAGAGGCGGCTGATGAGCTACGTTGACGGTTTTATCGCAGATCTGATTCATCGCAGCTACAGCGTGACCAGGTAAAAGACGATCGCGCCGGCGAGCGCCGCCAACAGAGCGGCGCGAACCCAGACCGACACGCCATCTTCGGCTGCCGGCGCATCGATGCCGAGCTTGTCTCCGGTCAGCATCGGCGTAAGCAGGTCTTCTTTGCGGGAGACCAGGTAAAACGCGATCGCGGCGACGTGCAGCGCTACGAGACCGGCTATCACCCAGTGGTTGTAGTAGTGGAATTTAGATAATCGATCACTCAGAGCGCCGGACACGAACTTTACCCAAGGCCCTTCGATGAAACTGCCGTCGTTCGTAAACACACCGGTGGAGACTTGCAGCGCGAGCACGACGAGCAGCGCATAGACCGATAGCGTTCCGACGGCGCTGTGCCCGGCACTCGCCGGCAGCGGTGTCGACCCCCAGCGCATTGTTTGCCAGATGCGCGATGGCGACGGCAAAAAGCTCGCAAAGCGCGCGTAGCGCGAGCCGGCGAAACCCCAGATCAGGCGAAACAGCAATAGCGTCGCTATCGCATACCCCGAGCGAAAATGCCAGGGAAGCCAATCACTGCCGAGCTTGCCGGTCGTAAAAGAGAAGATGACCAATGCCGCCAGCAGCCAGTGAAACAGCCGCGTTGGCAAGTCCCAGATTCGCGTGCGCTTGCTCGCCAAAGGCTCAAACATCGTTGAGCCTAAGGCACGACTTGCTGTTCGTCCTCCCGCTTGACAGGCTTGACGAGGTCTTCGCGCTTGATGCCGAGATACATCGCGATCGCCGCGGCGACGAAGACCGATGAGTAGATGCCAAACAAGATACCGATAGTTAGCGCCAATGCAAAGTAGTGCAGCGCAGGCCCGCCGAAGAACAGCATCGACAAAGCCATCGCCAGCGTGCAGCCGTGCGTGATAATCGTGCGCGATATCGTGGCGGTAATCGCCGAGTCGATGACCTCGACCACACTGGCCCGGCGCATCTTCTTAAAGTGCTCGCGCACGCGATCGAAAATGATCACCGACTCGTTGACCGAGTACCCGAGCACCGCGAGCACCGCGGCCAGAACCGGCAGAGAAAATTCCCACCCGAAGATGGAGAACATGCCGACGACCAGGATCACATCGTGCAGATTGGCAATGATCGCCGCCACCGCAAACTTCCACTCGAAGCGGAACGCGAGGTAGACCATGATGCCAATCACGACCATCAGCAGGGCAAGCAGGCCATCCTGCGCGAGCTCCGCGCCGACTTGCGGACCGACGAACTCGACGCGGCGCAGTTCGACGTTCGGCGTTTGCGCGCGCAAAGTTTCCATCACACGCTCGGCCTGTTGGCCCGACGTGAAGCCCTGCTGCAGCGGCAAGCGGATTAGCACATCGCGCGACGTGCCGAAGTTCTGAACCTGAAATTCGCCGCCGCCTTGCTGCTCGATCGCACCACGGATTCGCTCGAGCTGGGCAGCTTCCTGATAGGCGACTTCCATCACGGTGCCGCCGGTGAACTCGATCGACAGGTTTAGTCCGCGAAACACCAGGAAGCCGACGGCGAGCACGAATGAGACTGCAGAGATCGCATTCAGGATCAGCGAGTACCGCATGAACGGAATCGTGCGGCGGATCTTGAAGAATTCCATTCGTCTTCCTGTCGCTACTCAGCGCCGGACGCGCCGGGCTTCCACACCTGGCCAACTGAGATCGCCGGCAGTTTCTTGCGCGTGCCGTAATACAAGTTGACGATCGCACGCGAGACGTACACGGCCGAGAAAATCGAGGTCAAAATTCCAAGTACGTGCACCACCGCGAAACCGCGCACCGGCCCAGAGCCGAACGTCAGCAGCGCGATGCCGGCGATCAAAGTCGTGATGTTCGAATCCATGATCGTCGCCCACGCCTTGTCGTATCCCTCGTAAATCGCCTGCTGCGGCGTTCGGCCATTGCGCAATTCCTCGCGCACGCGCTCATTGATCAGCACGTTGGCGTCGATTGCCATCCCGAGCGTGAGCGCAATGGCGGCGATGCCCGGCAGCGTCAAAGTTGCCTGTAGCAAAGACAGCAAGGCGATCAGCAGCATCAGATTGACCGTTAGCGCAGCGACCGAGATCAGGCCAAACACGCGGTAATAGATAATCATGAACACCGCAATCGCCGCGAAGCCGTACAGCGTCGATTTGAATCCGCGGTCGATGTTTTCCGCGCCGAGGCTCGGTCCGATCGTGCGCTCTTCGATGATTTCCATCGGCGCAGCAAGCGAGCCGGAGCGGATCAGCAGCGAAAGATCGGCGGTCTCCTGAACGCTGAAATTACCGGTGATCTGAAACTGATTGCCAAATTCGCCCTGAATCGTTGCAACAGAAATCGCTTCGCCTTTGCCGCGCTCATACAGCACGATCGCCATCAACCTCCCGATGTTCTCGCGTGATGCCGCGCGCATCGAGCGGCCGCCGGCCTCGTCAAGGCGAACGGACACGGCAGGGCGCTGATTCTGATCCAACGTGGCCGAGGCACCGTTCAACTGTGTACCGGTCGCGACGATCTCCCGTTTCAACGGAATTTGCTTGACCGATTGACCGTCTCGCTGAGGCACCGTCAGAGCGCCCGGCGCGCCCGCGGCCATTGCATCCTGATCGACAAGCCGGATCTCGAGAGTCGCGGTGCGGCCGATCAGCGTCTTGGCGCGCGCAACGTCCTGCACACCTGGGAGCTGCACC
>DATLMT010000392.1:0-2012 GCA_035537135.1 Burkholderiaceae bacterium
GCACCAGGCGTGATAGGCCAGCACTCCCAAAACGAGTGCGAGCTTCGCGTTCATCCAACCCGCGCCGACACCGACGCCGTAGCTCATCAGCCAGACGCCGAGCGCTAACGCGAACACGGCCAGGCCCGTCGTAAAGCGCAGCAGTTTGCGCGCCATCGTCAACAATCGATCGCGTGTGGCCGCATCCTCGACGGTCGCCAGATTGACGTAGATGCGCGGTAGATAAAAGAGTCCGGCGAACCAGCTGGTCACAAAGATGATGTGTGCTGCCTTGATCCACAAATAGCCGCTGCCCATGCGTCAGGTGCTGCGAACTTCGCCGTTACCGAATACGACATACTTCAGCGACGTTAATCCTTCGAGGCCGACTGGGCCGCGCGCGTGCAGCTTGTCGTTCGATATACCGATCTCGGCGCCGAGCCCGTATTCGTAGCCGTCAGCAAAGCGCGTCGAAGCATTGACCATGACCGACGCCGAATCGACCTCACGCACGAACCGCATCGCGGTCGCGTAATTCTCGGTAACGATCGCGTCGGTGTGCTTACTGCCGAATGTGTTGATGTGCGAGATCGCATCGTCGACGCCGGGCAACGTGGAGATCGAAAGGATCGGTGCCAGATATTCGGTACGCCAGTCATCTTCGACGGCATCAATGACGCCGGCCACGCCGGCCGCTTCGAGAATCGCGCGCGACTCGGGGCAGCACCGCAGCTCCACACCCTTGGATCGATAGATCCTACCCAGCGCCGGAAGCACCCGCGCGGCGATGCTTCGCGCAACCAGCAAAGTTTCCATCGTGTTGCACGTGCCGTAGCGCTGCGTCTTGGCGTTGTCCGCGATAGCGATCGCCTTGTCGGCATCAGCGGCGCCGTCGATGTAAGTGTGGCAGACGCCGTCCAGATGTTTCAGCATCGGCACCCGCGACTCGCGCATCAGGCGCTCGATCAAGCCGCGCCCGCCGCGTGGTACCAACAGGTCGACATATTCGGTCATTTGCGCGAGCGCGCCGACGGCGTCGCGGCTGGTCGTGTCGACCAGCTGCACCGCATCTGCGGGCAATCCTGCGTCCGCCAGCCCGTCGCGCACCAGTTTCGCGAGCACGCGGTTGCTTTCGATCGCTTCCGAGCCGCCGCGCAGAATCGCCGAGTTGCCGCTCTTAATGCACAGCGCGGCAGCATCAACTGTCACGTTAGGCCGGCTTTCGTAAATGATCGCGATGACCCCGAGCGGGACGCGCATGCGGCCGACCTTGATGCCGCTCGGCCGTGGCTTCAATTCAGTGATTTCGCCGATGGGGTCGGCAAGTCGCGCCACCTGCTCGACACCGCCCGCCATTTGCGCTATCGCCTCGCGGTTCAACGTGAGGCGGTCGAGAAGCGCCGATGAAACACCATTTGTACGCGCGCGATTGAGATCGAGCGCGTTCGCTTGCGTGATCTGCTGCTCCTCCTTGCGTAACCGCGCTGCGATTTTCTGCAGCGCCTGGTCTTTCAAGCCACTTTCCGCTGCCGACATCACCGCTGACACCGACCGCGCGGCGCGGCCGATCTGCCGCACCTGACGGACGACGTCGCTGTCGACATCTTCAAGCGCCCGAACGACTGCAGAGTTCATTGAAAGCTCGCAGGTCGAACGACGCTGAGCGCCAAGTCAGTCAGTTCGAGCCACACATTGCAATCCGTTCCCGGAGCTAGCAGGCCTTTAGCGATCCGATCGATGTCCGCTGCGCGCAGCAGAGCCACTTCAAGCTCGTCGGTCGAAACCCGCGCCAGCGCGCGCTCCAGCAATCGTTCGCGCGCTCCCCACAGCCGGTTCTCGCGCGCGGCTACCGAAAAAGGCCGGCCCGCATCGACATGCGCCTTGACTCGCAACAACGTGCGCAGTTCCTCTGTGATTACCCACAGCACCAATGGAATCGCTTCGCCCTCGGCTTCCAGGCCTGCCATCGTTTTTCGCACACGCGCCGCGTCGCCACCCAACATCGCGATCGGCAATTGAAAAACGTCGTATCG
>DATLMT010000393.1:0-8598 GCA_035537135.1 Burkholderiaceae bacterium
GCATGGTGTCGGCGGCCACGGTGCGCAACGCGCTCAGCAGAGCGCGATGCGCGTCGCCGCCAAAGAGCCTTAAATATCTACGCAGCTCGTGCTCGACTTCATGGTTGTCCGGCATCGTTGAACGGCGCGCGTCTTCTCCCAAAATTTCCTGGGCGGCGCGCCGCTTTGCCTGCGCGTACTCGCAGCCTTCTTCGGCGATCAAGCGAGCCGCGGTTGCTGCAAGTTCGGTTCTCAAGTTGTTGGCAGCCATTGATCAAGTTTATCGGGAGAACCGCGCGCTGACGCCGACTACAATTCTGCGCTTTTTACCTATAGCCAACCTGCAACGGCGGGGCACCTTTGCATCTTCACATTCTCGGCGTCGGCGGAACGTTTATGGGGGGACTTGCGCAACTCGCGCAGGCCACCGGTCACACCGTTAGCGGGTGCGATGCGAACGTGTATCCGCCGATGAGCGATCAACTCGCTGCGGCGCAAGTGCGGGTGATCGAAGGCTACGGCGCCGATCAGCTAACGCTGGGGCCCGACGTGTGGGTGATAGGCAACGTCGTCACACGTGGTAACGCGCTGATGGAAGCGATCCTCGATCGCGGCGATTCTTATGTGTCAGGGCCGCAGTGGCTCGCAGACAACGTGCTTCGCAATCGGCATGTGTTGGCCGTTGCGGGTACGCACGGCAAGACAACCACAAGCGCGATGCTCGCGAAAATTCTGGATCATGCAGGTCTCGCTCCGGGCTTCCTGATTGGCGGCGTGCCGGGCGATTTCGGCCGCTCGGCTCGAATTGGCGGGGGGCGGCACTTCGTAATCGAGGCCGATGAATACGACACCGCTTTTTTCGACAAGCGCTCGAAGTTTCTGCATTACCGGGCGCGCACGCTGGTGCTGAATAACCTGGAATTCGATCACGCCGATATTTTTGCCAATCTGGCGGCGATCGAAGCGCAGTTTCACCATTTGGTTCGCACATTGCCTGCCAGCGCGCGCATCGTTGCAAACGGTGCCGACGAAGCGATTGCCCGCGTCTTACAGCGCGGCTGCTGGTCTGAGTTGCAGACTTTTGGCGAAGCGGGCGATTGGCGGATCGATGGCGAGGCGCCGTTCGCTATCTATAACGGCGATCGTCGTGTCGGTGCGTTGCAGCTCTCGTTGGCCGGGCAGCACAATCGACTGAACGCGCTCGCCGCAATCGCGGCGGCTGATCACGCGGGCGTGTCCGGGACAGACGCGGTTGCCGCGCTTGCGGAGTTTCGTGGCGTCAAGCGCCGGCTCGAAGTGCGCGGCGCAGCGGCCGGAGTTACGGTGATCGACGACTTCGCGCATCATCCGACGGCGTTCGAGAAGACGATCTCCGCGTTGCGCGCGTCTCACCCGGAGAGCCGCATCATTGCCGTATTCGAGCCGCGTTCAAATACGATGAAGCGCGGAGCAATGAACGCGGTCCTCGCGAACAGCTTATCTGGCGCCGACCGCGTCTTTTGCTTCTCCGCGGGCGAAGGCGGGGACGTTTCGCAAACACTGGCGCCCCTCGGAGCGAGGGCAAGCGTGCACGGGAGCCTGGATCCGATGCTCGATGCAATCGTGGCCTATGTCAAAGCCGGAGACCAACTCGTCGTGATGAGTAACGGCGGATTCGATGACATCCACACGAAGCTGTTGGCGCAATTGGCCGGTTCTGAGGCTTGTTCTGCACGAGCTGCTTCGTCCGCGTGTTCTACAAGCTCGTCCGCATGATCGTTTACTTGCACGGGTTTCGCTCGTCACCGCAATCGCGCAAGGCGCAGATGCTCAGGGAGCATTTGCAGCGGCGCAATGCGGCGGATCAGTTCGTCTGCCCGGCGTTGCCAGCATCGCCGCGGATGGCTTCGCAGCTTGCGCTTTACGCGGCGCGTTCGGCACGCGTCGAGCGCGTTGCACTGATCGGGTCGTCGCTTGGTGGGTACTACGCCACCTGGGTCGCCGAAAAGCTCGGCTGCCGGGCAGTGTTGTTGAACCCGGCAGTCGACCCCGCGCGGGATCTGCAGGCGCATATCGGCCGGCAACCGGTGTTCTTCAGCGATGAAGAGATCGACTTTCGACCGGAGTACATCGACGAGCTGCGTGCTCTCGAGACCGGCGTAACGAATCCCGAGCGTTATTTTCTGATCGCTGCCACTGGCGATACGGTGATCAACTATCGAATGATGGTCGCCAAGTACTACGGCGCGCGCCAGCGAGTCATCGAGGGTAGCGATCACGAGCTGTCTGACTTCGAGCAGTACGTTGACGAGGTGCTTTCTTTTGTGCAATCAGGCGGGGAGCTTGAGTGAGCCAGCGGCTGGAGGGAAAGGTTGCGATAGTTACCGGTGCTGCGCAAGGAATCGGCTATGCCACCGCACGCAAGTTTTTGCAGGAAGGTGCCAAAGTCGTCGTCTGCGACATCAGCAGGGAGGCGGTCGACCGTGCGTTAGCAACGTTGTCTGACGGCGCGTTCGACGGATTCGTCGTGGATGTCACAAGGCGTGATCAGATCGATGCGATGGCTGCCGCGACCGCCAAGCGCCATGGTGGCATCGATATCCTTGTCAACAATGCCGGCATAACGATCGACGCACGCTTTCAGAAGATGACCGATGATCAGTTCGATCGCGTGATCGACGTGAATTTGAAAGGAACATATAACTGCGCGCAGGCGGTGCTTGAAACGATGCTGAAACAAGGCGGCGGCGTGATATTGAACGCCTCCAGCGTGGTTGGCATTTACGGCAATTTCGGACAGACCAACTACGCGGCGAGCAAGTTTGGCGTTATCGGTTTCGTCAAAACGTGGGCGCGCGAACTGGGTCCCAAAGGAATCCGCTGCAACGCGGTTGCGCCAGGGTTCGTTGCCACGCACATCCTTGACACGATTCCTGAAAAAGTGCTCGATCAGTTGCGCCAGCGTGTCCCGTTGCGCCGCCTCGGAACACCTGAAGACGTCGCCAACGTGTACGCGTTTCTCGCTTCGGACGAAGCTTCGTACATCAACGGCGCGGTGATTGAAGTGTCCGGCGGGTTGACGGTTTGAAAGTTCACGGTAAATACGTGGCGAGCTCGGCGTGAGCGCGCATCTGCTGTATGACGACGACGGCGCGTTCAAGGCGGGTACCGAAATGGCCAACGCCGGCACGGCGCACCAGGTCGAGCTGCCGAGCGGCAAGCGCATCAAGGTCAAAGCGTCACACGTGTTACTGCGCTTCGCCGAGCCGTCGCCTGCGCAGTTGATCGAGCGAGCACAGTCGCAGTCACAATTGATCGATCTCGACTTCTTATGGGAAGTCGCGCCACAGGAAGAGTTTGGATTTGCCGAACTGGCGCGCGAATATTTCGGGGCGGAACCGAGCGCGGAGCAGGCTGCAACGCTACTGTTCCGCCTGCACAGTGCGCCGGTTTATTTCTATCGCAAAGGTCGCGGCCGGTATCGGCCGGCCCCACCGGAGACGCTGAAGGCTGCGCTAGCGGCTCTCGAGCGCAAGCGCAAGCAGGACGAGTTGCGGCAGCAGTACGTGGACGAGTTGAAGTCCGGACGCGCCCCGGAGGCTATTGCGCAGCAGGCAATCGCACTGCTGGTCAAGCCCGATCGAAATTCGATCGAATTCAAGGCGCTTGAGCAAGCGGCGAACGAGTCGCATATGACGGCGTTGCGCCTGCTGTTGGCGCGCGGTGCGATCGCTTCGCCGTATCGCTGGCATGTCGAAAGCTTTGTCGCGCAGCAATTCCCGCGCGGCACCGAATTCGCCGCGGACCTCCCTGCGCCGGACGATTCCGGCGATCTGCCGCTCGCCTCCGTGCGCGCATTTTCGATCGACGACAGCACGACCACTGAAATTGATGATGCATTTTCAGTGCAGGCGCTGGGCGATCGAACCCGCATCGGCATTCACATTGCGGCACCGGCTGCCGCACTGCCGCGCGGCCACCAGGTCGATGCGATTGCAAGGTCGCGCATGTCGACCGTGTACGCGCCCGGCCTCAAGTACACGATGCTGCCCGATGCCTGGATTGAATCGTTGTCGCTGAACGAGGGCCGGGAGGTTCCGGTGCTGTCGCTGTACGCCGACACCGACGCCGAAACCTTTGAAGTGTTATCCACGGAGTCGCGCCTGGAGCGTGTGCGCATCGAAACCAATCTGCGGCACGATGAGCTCGACGCTATCGTCACGGAAGCAGCGATTTCCACCGGGCGATTGGCATCACCGCACTCGGATCAATTGAGCACGCTGTGGCATGTGGCCCGCAAGCTGCTGGCGTCTCGCGAACAAGTGCGCGGCCGGCCCGAGCCGGTGGGTCGCGTCGACTTTTCATTCGAGCTCGACGGAGCAGATGAACATGCGCGCGTGGCGATTCGGCAGCGGCGCCGTGGCGCGCCGCTCGACATGATCGTCGCCGAGCTGATGATCTTTGCCAACAGCACATGGGGCGCGTGGCTTGCGGCGCGGCGCACGGCCGGTATTTATCGCTCGCAGTCGCTCGGCCGCGTGAAGATGGGGACGGTGCCCGCCCCGCATGACGGTATCGGCGTCGAACACTACGCGTGGTGCACATCGCCGCTGCGCCGCTACGTCGATCTGGTCAACCAACGGCAGCTTCTGGCCTGCGTTCTCGGCCGCGCGCCTCCGTATGCATCGAATGACGCTGAACTGTTCGGCATCGTGTCGAGTTTTGAATCCTCGTACAGTGTCTATGCGGAGTTTCAACAGAAGCTCGAGCGATACTGGTCGCTGCGCTGGCTACAGCAGGAGCAACTGACGCGTGTCGACGCCACCGTCCTACGGGGTGACGTGGTGCGGCTCGATGGGCTGCCGTTTGTCACAAGGCTTCCGGGGCTTGCCGACTTGCCGCGCGGCCAGAAACTACAGCTTGATGTTGTCTCCGCTGACCAAGTAGATCTCACTTTGGAGGCGCGCGTGCATCGCGTTCTGGCGACGCAAGCGGCCGTCGAACTAGACGAAGAACTCGGCGATGAAGCGCAGGACGCGTCGCCGCAATCCGCCGCTGAACAAAGCGCCGAAGTCACGCACGCGGTGGAAGAAGCCATCGCCGGCCGCTCGGACGGCGCAACCCCGACGACGCCGTAGCCCCACGCAGGTTGCGTTAAATCGCCAATGCGGCGGCAAGACTAGCGCGATCTTGTCACGCGATAAGTCGGGGGTGCTGGCTACAATCAATTCGACTTCGGTGCGGCTGGGAACAGGATGATTTCTTAATGAGCGTTGAAAACGTCCGCCTCCATGGACATGGCTGACCTCACGCTGGCCGCGCCGGCGTATGGATTGCGCTCATTCCTTGCAGACAAAGTGCTAGTGATGGCGATGACAGTTTCAATTGGTCTGCACATCACAGCGCTCGCCGTTCGTTTTGTCGATCCCGAGCTTTTCAGAGTTCGGTCGACCGATCCACCGGTCGAGATCATTCTGGTCAACGCAAAGAGCGCCACCGCTCCTGGCAGCGTCGAAGCACTGGCGCAAAACAATCTCGACGGTGGCGGCACTAATGATGCGGGCCGCCGAACGTCCCCACTGCCGAATACCTTCGAGATGCGCGACGGTGATTCGCTTGAATCGGCGCGCAAGAACGTGCAGCAGCTTGAAGAAGAGCAAAAGAAGTTGCTGGCGACGCTGAATGAGTCGCTGCAGTTGCGCCCCGCCCCGGTACGGGACACGTTGGCCCAGCAGCCACAAAACGGCAGCACCGATGAAGAAGCTAACGAGCAACTGGCGCGCGCACAGGCCGAGATCGCCAAGCAAATCTCGGACTATCAAAAGCGGCCACGCAAACATCACTTCATGCCGAGTGCGTCGGAATACCGCTATGCACGCTATGTCGAGGATTGGCGCGCGCGCGTCGAGAGAATCGGCAATGAAAATTATCCGAATGACGCGCGCGGAAAATTCTATGGCGCTTTGCGTATGACCGTGGCGATTCGCAAGGACGGTTCTGTTGCCGACGCCCTGATCGAACAATCTTCCGGCTCGCAGATACTGGACCGAGCGGCGCGCAGAATTGTTCAAATGGCAGGCCCGTACCCCCCTTTTCCTCCAGAGATTGCGCGCGACACGGATATCCTGGAAATTACACGTACGTGGATATTTACAAACGATCAGCTGGCCACTCGCAGCGCGAAGCCATAAATTCCAAAGATGACCGCCGTCGACAAGTACGGAGTTGTCGGTAACCCGATCGCGCATAGCCGTTCGCCGGAGATTCATCAGCGATTCGCGCAGCAGGCGAAACAACAGCTCTCGTATGAGCGCATCGAAGCACCGCTCGACGGATTCGAAGACAAGGCGCTATCGCTGCGTGAGGCTGGTTATGGTGGATTAAACGTTACGCTGCCCTTCAAGATCGATGCCGCGAAGCTCGCAGACGATTTGACGCCGCGGGCTCGAGTGGCCGGCGCGGTTAATACATTGAAGTTTGATGGTGACACGATCGTTGGCGACAACACCGACGGCGTCGGCTTCGTGCGCGATCTGCGCGAGCGCCTGAAGTTTTCGTTTTCTAATTGCTCGGTGCTGGTGCTCGGCTCCGGCGGCGCAGTGCGCGGGCTGCTGGGCTCGATGCTCGACGAGAGTCCGCGCTGGCTAGCGGTGGCCAACCGCTCACACAAGCGCGCTGAAGAGCTTGCAGAGGAATTTGGTGTCGAGGCAATTCACTTCGACGAAATTCCTGCTGAACATTTTGACCTGATTATCAACGGCACGACGACCAGCCTAAATCACGAGGCGCCCGCGATCGATCCGGACACCTTTAACGACTGTACGCTGGCGTACGACCTAGCGTACGCAGCCGAACCGACGCCGTTCATGCTGTTGGCTAAATCAGCAGGCGCCAAGCAAGTGGTCGACGGACTGGGCATGCTGATAGAGCAAGCTGCCGAATCATTTCTGCTTTGGCGTGGCGTTCGTCCGGATACCAGCACCGTGTACCGGGAATTGCGAGATCTGTTGAAGCATCAATCGGCTGAGCACGTTACTGCGAGATAGTGATGCGCCTGGCGTTGCGCTGGCTGCTGCGCGCGGTGCTGCTTGCGCTGATTATTTTGCTGTTTATTCAACTTTGGTATTTCGCCCGAATTGCGTGGTGGAAGTGGAACGATCCTGGCGAAACCTCGTTCATGAGTCGAGAGCTGGTGGCGTTGAGGCAGAAGAAGCCAAATGCCGAGCTGAAGCATCGATGGATTGAATACGAGCGCATCTCGAATCATCTAAAGCGCGCCGTGATTGCCTCCGAGGATGCCAACTTCACCGAACACGAAGGCGTCGACTGGCAGGCAATCGAAAAGGCGTACAAGGAAAATCTCCGCAAGGGCAAGGCTGCGCGTGGCGGCTCGACGATCACGCAGCAGCTCGCAAAAAATCTTTTCCTTTCGTCGGAGCGAAGCTACTGGCGCAAGGCGCAGGAGCTTGTCATTACCTACATGATCGAGGCGCTATGGGACAAGCGTCGGATTCTTGAGGTGTATTTGAATGTGGTCGAGTGGGGCGACGGCGTATTCGGCGCCGAGGCGGCGGCGCGCCAATACTTCAATGTCAGCGCTTCACAGCTAGGCGCGGAGCAATCCGCGCGTTTGGCCGCGTACCTGCCCAACCCGAAGCGCTACGGTCGCATCCGCTCCGGCCCGTACCTCGATCGCCGAACAGCCGCCATTCAGCGTTTCATGAACGACGCTCCGGTTCCCTGACACGCCGCATACAATCCGTGCGCCGCTGACCGCACCGAACTGCGCTGACATGGATCAGATGAATTCAGATAGCCAGACGCAAGACGCTGCGCAAGCGCACGATCCGGAAGCGGCGCAGCGCGCTCTTGCCCGTGTCGAGCATCTGCTCGAAAAGCAGCGGCGAGTCGAAGCACTGGTGCAGCGCGAGCAAACGCCAGCTGAAGAAAAAAAGGCGCTGGTCGAGCAGTTGGTGCTCCGACAGCACCTCACCGAATTGAAGTCAATTCTCGATCGGCTGCATCCGGCCGACATTGCCTACATCCTCGAAGCACTGCCGCTCGAAGACCGCCTAACCGTTTGGGACTGCGTAAAGGCAGACCGCGATGGCGAGATTCTGATCGAGGTCAGCGACGCCGTGCGCGAGACCCTCATTGCGTCGATGAACCGCGAGGAGCTGGTCGACGCAGTCGAAAGCCTCGAAACCGACGAGATCGCCGCGATTGCCGATGATCTTCCAGCCGACGTCGTCGACGAAGTTCAGCAGGGACTGAGCACTGAAGAGCGCGCTCAGTTACGCGCGTCTATGTCGTATCCGCATGATTCTGTCGGCGCGCTGATGGACTTCGAGATGGTTTCGATCCGCGAGGATGTCACGCTCGAAGTGGTGTTGCGCTACCTGCGCCGATTCGACGCCCTGCCGAATCACACCGATCAAGTGTTCGTTGTGGATCGTCACGATGTATTGAAAGGTGGGCTTCCGCTCGACCGCCTGCTGCTGAACGAGCCGGAAGTCGAGGTTTCAGCTGTGATGAACACCGACCTGATGACGCTGTCGCCACTTGACGAGACGAGTGAGGCAGCGCAGGCATTCGAGCGTTACGACCTCGTGTCGGCACCAGTGGTCGATGAAGCCGGCA
>DATLMT010000394.1:0-7106 GCA_035537135.1 Burkholderiaceae bacterium
CTAGAAGGTGCAAGGTTCAGAAAGGGCAACAGGAGCTTGCATGCAGATCCTAGGTGGGTATCCGTCCGTCCGAATGCGCCGGATGCGGCACGACGAGTTTTCGCGGCGGATGATGCGGGAGCATCGGGTGACAACCGACGACCTGATCTACCCGGTGTTCGTTCTGGATGGCGAGAAGCGAGCTGAACCGGTGCCGTCGATGCCCGGCGTCGAGCGCGTATCGCTCGACCGAGTGTTTCCGATAGCGGAGGAGTGCGTACGCCTCGCAATTCCGGTCATCGCGCTGTTCCCGGCGGTTGAGCAATCGCTGAAATCGGCTGATGGTCGGGAGGCAACGAATCCGGATGGCCTCGTGCCCCGCGTTGCGCGTCAACTGAAGCAGCGATTCCCGCAGCTAGGCGTTTTGACCGATGTCGCACTCGATCCCTACACGACCCACGGACAGGACGGGGTCGTCGACCCGTCGGGCTATGTGCTGAACGACGAAACGCTGGCCATCCTGACGCAGCAGGCGCTGCTACAGGCGCAGTCTGGCGTCGACATCGTCGCACCGAGCGACATGATGGATGGCCGCATCGGCGCAATCCGCTCTGTGCTCGAGCAAAACGGCGCTATACACACGCGCATCATGGCGTACTCGGCCAAGTATGCAAGCGCGTTCTTCGCACCGTTTCGTGACGCAGTCGGATCATCGGGCAATCTCGGCGCATCGAACAAGATGACGTATCAGATGGATCCGGCGAACACCGACGAAGCTTTATGGGAAGTCGGGCTCGATCTTGCCGAGGGCGCCGATATGGTGATGGTCAAGCCCGGTATGCCGTATCTCGACATCGTGCGCCGAATCAAGGACACCTATAAGGCGCCGACGTTTGTCTATCAGGTGAGCGGCGAATACTCGATGCTTAAAGCCGCGGCGGCCAACGGCTGGCTCGAAGAAAAAAAGGTCGTCATGGAATCGATGCTCGCATTCAAGCGCGCCGGCGCTGATGGAATCCTGACGTACTTCGCCGTGCAGGTTGCACGTTGGTTGCGAGAAGAAGCGTAACCACTACGCGATGATTGAACGCGCTGTTTCCGATTCGATCCATCGCAAGTAAGCAGCGTTACCGGCCGCGATCGGCCAGGCAATGATTTCGGGCACTTCGTATGGGTGCAGATGGCGGATCGCCTGCTCGACGTCGCCGTAGCGCTCGCGTGTGGTCTTGAGCAACAGCGGCACCTCGGCCGCGCGTTCAACGTTGCCTTGCCAGCGATAGATCGACTGGACAGGCGCCAAGCGATTAACACACGCCGCTAGGCCTTGCTCGACCAGCGCGAGGGCGATGCGATCTGCAACAAGCTCGTCTGGACAATTAGTCAAAACGACCAACGCCTCAGCCATCGTGGCTACGACGCCAAGTCTTTGTCCGCTTCGTCGGCAACAGGCTGCGGGCGATCGACCAGTTCCATGAACGCCATCGGCGCGTTATCGCCAACCCGGAATCCCATCTTCAGAATCCGCGTGTAGCCGCCGTTGCGGGCCGCGTAGCGCGGACCGATTTCGCTGAACAGCTTGACGACGATCTCTCGGTCACGCAGCCGATTGAACGCCAGACGCTTGTTTGCAACCGTCGGCTCACGGCCGAGCGTGATCAAAGGCTCTACCACGCGCCGCAGTTCCTTCGCCTTCGGCAGCGTGGTCTTGATCGCTTCGTGGCGCAGCAACGAGTTGGTCATGTTGCGCAACATCGCAAGCCGGTGTGAGCTGGTGCGATTGAGCTTGCGCAGCCCGTGTCCGTGACGCATTTTTAGCTCCGATTTTGTATCTAAAAAAATTGCGAATCTTCGATCCCGACTCAAAAATGGACGGGCGGCTCGCTTGATTGTTGAAAGTTACTGCCGCTCCATCCCGGCAGGCGGCCAATTCTCCAGCTTCATGCCAAGGGTCAGTCCGCGCGCAGCCAAGACTTCCTTGATCTCGTTCAGCGACTTGCGTCCGAGATTCGGCGTCTTCAACAGCTCGTTCTCTGTGCGTTGGATCAGATCGCCGATGTAATAGATGTTCTCCGCCTTCAGGCAATTCGCCGATCGCACGGTCAGTTCGAGGTCATCGACGGGGCGCAGAAGGATCGGATCAACCTGTGGCGCGCGCGACGATTGCGCCAGCGCAGACTCAGCCATTCCCTCCAGCGCACCAAACACCTGCAGCTGATCCATCAGGATGCGCGCCGATTGCCGTACCGCTTCCTCCGGCGTGATCGCGCCGTTGGTTTCGATCGTCATCACCAGCTTGTCCAGATCGGTACGCTGCTCGACGCGCGCCGCTTCGACCGCATACGAAACGCGCTTGACGGGCGAAAATGACGCATCCATCACGATGCGACCAATCGTCTTGGAATGATCGTCGCGGAACGCGCGCACATTGCCGGGCACGTAGCCCCGGCCCTTTTCGATTTTGATCTGCAACTCCAGCCGACCGCCACCCGACAGATGCGCGATCACATGATCCGGGTTGACCACTTCGACGTCGTGCGGAAGCTCAATGTCGCCAGCCGTGACGACGCCTTCGCCATCTTTTTTTAGCATCAAAGTAACTTCATCGCGGTTGTGCAGCTTGAAGACAACGCCCTTCAGATTCAGCAGAATGTCAACAACGTCCTCGCGAATGCCGTCCAGCGTCGAGTACTCGTGAACGACGCCGGTAATCTGCGCTTCAGTCGGCGCGTAGCCGACCATCGATGACAACAGGATGCGACGCAGCGCGTTGCCGAGCGTGTGACCGTAGCCGCGCTCGAACGGCTCCATCGTGACGACTGCGGAGTTATGCCCGATCGCTTCAACCTCGATCGCGCGCGGTTTCAAAAGTGCAACGTTTGCCATGACTTCCTCTCTCAATGCCCTCAGCTCGTTACGCCGATAAGGCTGACGGGCGGTTACGTCGGAATCGGCTGCCCAACCCGATTCCCGAAAATTAAGTCGCCGGCCTCAAAGACGCCGGCGCTAAGCCACGCTATCGCGAGTACAGCTCAACTACCAATGATTCGTTGACATCCTTCGCAACATCGCTGCGGTCGGGCGTCCCTTTGAACTTGCCTTCCAACTTTGTCGCGTCGACATCGACCCACGACGGAAAGCCGCTCTGGCCCGCCAGCGTCAACGCTTCTGTAATACGGCCCTGCTTGCGCGCTCTCTCACGCACTGCGATCAGGTCGCCGGCACGCACGCGCATTGACGCGATACCCGCCGTTTCGCCATTGAGCGTGATCGCTCGATGCGAAACCAGCTGACGCGCCTCCGCGCGCGTCGCACCGAATCCCATGCGGTAAACGACGTTATCGAGTCTAGATTCAAGCAGCATGATCAAGTGCTCGCCGGTGTTGCCCTTGCGGCTGGATGCTTCCTGGTAATAGCGCCGAAATTGCCGCTCAAGTACGCCGTACATGCGCTTCAATTTCTGCTTTTCGCGCAGCTGCGTCCCGTAGTCCGACTGGCGAGCACCAGAGATGCGACCGTGCTGTCCAGGCTTGCTGTCTGCCTTGGCCTTCGAATCGAAAGCGCGGCGTGAGCTCTTCAAAAAAAGATCTGTGCCTTCGCGCCGCGAAAGCTTTAACTTAGGTCCTGTGTAGCGAGCCACAATCTTTCCTTATTTATCCTGCGACGCTTGCCGCATTAAGTCTGCATCGTCATGCAGACAGTGGTTAAACCAGCTAGACGCGCCTCCGCTTGGGAGGGCGCACGCCATTGTGTGGAACGGGCGTGATGTCCTGGATCGACGAAACACGGATGCCGATTGCATTTAAGGCACGCACTGACGACTCGCGGCCTGGGCCGGGTCCGGTGATGCGCACATCGAGGTTCTTGATGCCGTGTTCCTGCGCCGCACGTCCCGCCGTTTCCGCTGCGACTTGAGCCGCAAACGGCGTCGATTTGCGCGAGCCCTTGAAACCCGCGCCGCCCGACGTGGCCCATGACAGTGTGTTGCCCTGCCTGTCCGTAATCGTAATGATCGTATTGTTGAACGACGCGTGAACGTGCGCTATGCCGTCCGAAACGACTTTTTTGATCTTCTTGCGCGCACGCTGCTGGGCGGCGACTTGTTGCGGAGACGGTGCTTTCGCCATATGTTTTCCTAAGCTGCTGCTTTCTTAAGCGACACGCCGGCTTTACGCGGACCCTTACGCGTGCGTGCATTGGTACGGGTACGTTGACCACGGACAGGTAAGCCGCGCCGATGCCGAACGCCGCGATATGTACCGAGATCGATCAAACGCTTGATCGACAGCTGCACCTCGCGCCTTAGATCGCCTTCGACCGTCGCACGTCCCATCGCCTCGCGAATTCGCTCGACCTCGGCATCGTTTAATTCCTTGACCTTCTTGTCGTACGCAACGCCTGCGGCGTCCAGAATCGCACGCGCACGTGCACGGCCGATGCCGTAGATCGACGTCAAGCCGATATCGGCATGCTGATGCGGCGGAATGTTGATGCCGGCAATACGAGCCATATTCCTACTCCTATCCTTGACGCTGTTTATGCCGCGGATCAGAACAGATCACCCGCACGACGCGCTTGCGCTTGATGACTTTGCACTTGCGGCACATTTTTTTTACTGAAGCCATCACCTTCATTCGAATCTCCACGTGCCCTATTTGGCACGAAAAACGATGCGCGCTCGCGACAGATCGTAGGGCGTCAGCTCGACGGTGACCTTGTCGCCCGGAAGGATGCGGATGTAGTGCATGCGCATCTTTCCGGAAATATGTCCCAACACCACGTGGCCGTTCTCCAGCTTCACCCGAAATGTCGCGTTCGGGAGATTCTCCAGAATCTCCCCCTGCATTTGAATCGCATCATCTTTGGCCATCAACGAGGCAGCTGACCCGGGCCAAAACCCTTGAAGTTGGCTTTCTTAAGCAGCGACTCGTACTGGTGCGTCATCAAGTACGCCTGCACCTGCGCCATGAAATCCATGGTGACGACCACGACGATCAGAAGCGACGTGCCGCCGAAATAAAATGGCACCGAAAAGCGCGTGTTCAAGAACTCCGGCACCAGGCAGACGAACGTGATGTAAATCGCGCCGGCCAGCGTCAACCGCATCAGGATGCGGTCGATGTAGCGAGCGGTTTGGTCACCGGGACGAATGCCGGGCACGAACGCGCCGCTCTTTTTCAGGTTATCCGCGGTTTCCTTGCTGTTGAACACGAGCGCCGTGTAAAAGAAACAGAAGAAAATGATCAGCGCGGCATACAGAAACATATAGAGAGGCTGGCCCGGCGACAGCGCCGCTGCCAGATCGCGAATCCACAAGGTTGCATCGCCGGTCGTAAACCAGCTCGCCAAGGTGGCGGGAAACAGAATCAGAGACGACGCGAAGATCGGGGGAATCACGCCCGACATGTTCAGCTTCAGCGGCAAGAACGAGCTCTGACCGCCATACACCTTGTTGCCCACCTGTCGCTTGGCGTAATTCACGGTGATCTTGCGTTGGCCGCGCTCCACAAACACGACGAACGCGGTGACCGCCACAATCAGCGCGATGATGAACAGCGCCGCCAAAGGAGCCAGACCGCCGGTGCGAACCAGTTCAAATAGTCCGCCGATAGCGGTCGGCAAGCCGGCAACGATGCCGGCAAAAATCAGGATCGAAATGCCGTTGCCCAGCCCACGCTCGGTGATCTGCTCGCCCAGCCACATCAGAAACATCGTGCCGGTGACAAGCGACGTCACGCAAACAAAACGGAACATCAGGCCAGGATCGATCACCAGATTCGCCTGCGACTCGATGGCGACCGAGATACCGATCGCTTGGAAAATCGCCAGCGCGAGCGTGCCATAGCGCGTGTACTGCGTGATCTTGCGGCGGCCCGATTCGCCTTCCTTGCGCAGCGCCTCCATCGACGGCATCACGTAGGTCAGCATCTGCATGATGATCGACGCCGAGATGTACGGCATGATCCCCAGCGCGAGCACCGAAAACCGTGACAAGGCGCCACCCGAAAACATGTTGAACAGCCCGAGAATGCCGCCTTGCTGGCTGTTGAAGAGCTGCCGCAACTGCTCGGGATCGATGCCCGGCACCGGTATATGCGTGCCGACCCGATAGACGACGAGCGCCAGCAACAGAAAAATCAGGCGCCTCTTAAGGTCGCCGTACTTTCCGGTGTTGCCTAAAGTGCCGGGCAGGCTCGTCGCCACGATGCTCTAACCGGCCTTTTCCGGTTTGCGCGCCGGCTTCGCTGACGCTTCTTTCGTCACGGTTTCCTTCGCGGCCGACTTGGCGCCCTGTTTTGGCGTCTTCGCGGTCGATGCTTCCTGCGCCGCTTTCTCTATGTTGGCCGCAACTTTCGCCGCCTTTTCCGTTTTAGCGGCGGCTCGGTTAGCCTTCCTTGTCGGCTTCGCGTCTGCCGCGGTCGGCGAGTCGCTCAGCGAGCCGCCCGCCGCTTCGATCGCCGCCTTCGCGCCTTTCGTCACACCCAATCCCCGCACGCTTACCTTGGTCGACAATTCGCCTGACTTGATGATGCGCGCGTCGAGTGCAAGCGCCGACACGATCCCGGCTTGCTTCAAGACGCTGAGATCAACTTCCGCCACTCCAAGTCGCTGCAGATCACTGAGCCGCACAACAGCAACGTAACGACGCGACCGCGATGTGAAACCGCGCTTCGGCAAGCGACGATGCAACGGCATCTGTCCGCCTTCGAACCCAACTTTGTGAAAGCCACCGGCGCGAGACTTCTGGCCCTTATGGCCGCGGCCCGCGGTCTTTCCCCACCCCGAGCCGATGCCGCGGCCAACACGATGGCGTGCACTCTTGCTGCCGACCCCAGGCTTCAAATTATTCAGACGCATCAGACGACCTTCACCAGAAACGCGACGCTTTTAATCATTCCGCGCACCGCCGGCGTGTCGTCTAACTCGCGCGTCTGGTGCATCTTCCTTAAGCCAAGTCCGCGCACCGTCGCCTGATGTGCGACGTTGGCCGAAATCGCACTCTTGACGAGCTTGACCCGCAACTTCTTATCCGATTTCGTCGTAGCCATTGCGCTAGCCCAAGATCTCTTCGACGGACTTGCCGCGCTTGGCCGCGATTTCCGAAGGAGTACGCAGCTTCTCCAGTGCGT
>DATLMT010000395.1:0-3249 GCA_035537135.1 Burkholderiaceae bacterium
CAGGGGTTGCGTCATCTGCGCGAACTCGCGGCTCGTCAAAGTCTGATCAATCACTTCGCCGGTCGACAGCACGGCGTTCACGCGCACCTCGGGCTCAGACGACATGCGCTCTTTGGCCTCGCGCGCCTTGACCATCAACAAACGGGTGTCCTGCGCCGAGAGCGGCAGCAGTTTCGATCGCTCGACGATCCAGCAAAAAACGCGCTGGTCGAAGTCGTCGCCGCCGAGAGCGGAATCGCCGCCGGTTGCGAGCACTTCAAAGACACCCTTCGTCAGCCGAAGGATTGAAATATCGAACGTCCCGCCCCCCAGGTCGTAGACGGCGTATACGCCTTGCGCGCCGTGATCGAGCCCGTACGCGACCGCTGCGGCCGTCGGCTCACTCAACAGACGCAATACATTAAGCCCTGCAAGCCGCGCAGCATCTTTCGTCGCCTGCCTCTGCGCTTCGTCGAAATAAGCGGGCACGGTTACCACTGCACCCACCAGATCTCCGCCCAGCGCCTGCTCGGCGCGCTTGCGCAGCTTTTTCAGAATCTCGGCCGACACTTCTACCGGGCTCCGCACGCCAGCAACCGTTCGCAGCTTCACCATGCCGGGCGCATCAACGAAGTCATACGGCATGTTCTCGATGTGTTCGACGTCGTGCATGCCGCGACCCATCAGGCGCTTGACGGAGACCACGGTGTTGCGCGCATCGACCGCCTGCTGCTTCTGCGCCGCATAGCCGACATCGGTCGCTCCATTCGCGTGGAACTGAACGATCGACGGCAGCAGCGAGCGACCTTCCGCGTCGTCAAGTACTACGGGAATGCCGTGACGGACCGTCGCCACCAGCGAATTGGTCGTGCCGAGGTCGATTCCGACCGCGAGCCGATGCCGATGAGGATCGGTCGATTGTCCCGGCTCAGCGATCTGCAGCAGTGCCATCAGGCGGAGGCGCGGCTGTCGCGCAATGCGTCCACCGCCGATGCGATCTCGCTTCCGAACTTCTCGATGAACATCAGCTGGCGGACGAGCGAGGCGGCGCGGGCATGATCTAAATCAACGTCGAGCGCTCGGCCGATCGCGTCCAGCAAACGGTCCCGCTCGGCATTCATGTCATTGGCGAGCGCCTGCAGCGGCACAGGGTCTGAACGAGCTTCGTCCAGCGCTTCTCGCCACTGCAATTGCTGCATCAGAAATTCACTGGGCATCGACGTGTTCGATTCGGCGTCGATCGCCGCTCCGGCGCGCTCGCATAGATAGGCGGCCCGCTTCAGCGGCGATTTGAGTGTCCGATACGCCTCATTGGCCCGCGTTGCCCACTGCATCGCTATCCGGCTCTCGGCAGCTGTGCCTGAAGCGAAGCGATCAGGATGAACCTGCGCTTGCACGCGTCGATAAGCGGCATCAAGCGCGGCCATGTCGACCGCGAAGCACGCCGGTAAGTCAAAAAGCTGGAAGTGATCCGGAGGAAGGAACATGCCAGCGCGCCGGAACGCGCCCTTGATCAGATGTTGAAGGACTCACCGCAACCGCAGCGGTTCTTTTCCCTCGGGTTGTTGAACTTGAAACCTTCGTTCAGCCCTTCGCGCGCGAAATCAAGCTCGGTTCCGTCGATATACGCCAGGCTCTTCGGGTCGACGAGAATCTTCACGCCATGACTTTCGAACAAGCGGTCTTCGGGTTGTGCGACATCGGCGTATTCGAGCTTGTAGGCCATGCCCGAGCAGCCCGTCGTCCGCACACCCAAACGCAGCCCGATCCCGCGGCCGCGTTTTGCGAGATAGCCCGCAACGTGCTGCGCCGCGCGCTCCGTCATCGTCACACCCATTATTGCCTCATCGCGCATGGGTACGCCCTCGGTCGCTGCGCGCCTGCCCCCCGAGGGGGCGAGCGAGGAGCTTGGAGCGGCCCGGCTCTCATCGCTCATGCGGCTTGCTTCTCCGTCGTTTGAGAGTGCTTGGCGCGGTAATCGTCGATCGCCGCCTTGATTGCGTCTTCAGCCAGGATCGAACAGTGAATTTTGACCGGCGGTAACGCCAGCTCCTCGGCGATCTGTGTGTTGCGAATGGTGCCCGCTTGGTCGAGTGTCTTGCCCTTGACCCATTCGGTCACCAGCGACGATGACGCGATCGCCGAACCGCAGCCATACGTTTTGAACCGCGCATCCTCGATCACGCCTTGCTCATTGACGCGGATTTGCAGCTTCATCACGTCACCGCACGCCGGCGCGCCGACCATGCCGGTGCCGACGTGATCGTCGCCCTTATCGAATGAACCAACGTTGCGCGGGTTCTCGTAATGATCGATAACTTTTGTGCTGTATGCCATTTGATTACCTTAGTGTGCAGCCCACTGCACAGTGCTCAAGTCAATTCCTTCCTTATACATCTCCCATAGCGGAGACATTTCGCGCAGCCGCGCCACCTGCCGCGTGACCAGATCGATGGTGAAGTCGATCTCCTCCGGCGTCGTAAAACGGCCGACGGTAAAACGGATTGAGCTGTGCGCTAGCTCATCGCTGCGCCCCAGCGCGCGCAATACATAAGATGGTTCCAAGCTGGCCGAAGTACAAGCCGAGCCGGACGATACGGCAACATCTTTCATCGCCATGATCATGCTTTCGCCTTCAACGAAATTAAAGCTCGCGTTCAAATTGTGCGGAACGCGCTGCTCCCAGTCGCCGTTCAGGAACACCTGCTCGGTACGCGAAATGCCCGTCCACAATCGGTCGCGCAACATACGAATGCGCTCGTTGTCGGTCGCCATCTCCTCACGCGCCAGCCTAAACGCTTCGCCCATGCCAACAATCTGGTGCGTCGGTAGCGTGCCCGAGCGCAGCCCGCGCTCGTGACCGCCGCCGTGCATCTGCGCTTCGAGCCGCACACGCGGCTTGCGCCGCACAAACAGCGCGCCCACACCTTTCGGCCCGTACGTCTTGTGCGCCGAGAACGACATTAGATCTACTTTCAGCTGCGCCAGGTCAACGACGATCTTCCCTGTCGCTTGCGCCGCGTCGACGTGGAACACGATGCCACGCGCGCGGCACATCTCGCCGATCGCGGCAATGTCCTGAATCACACCGATCTCGTTATTGACGAACATCACGGAAACCAAAATCGTGTCCGACCGCACGGCGGCTTCGAGCTTCGAAAAGTCGATCAGGCCGTCGTCCTTGACATCCAGGTACGTCACCTCGAAACCGTCGCGCTCTAGCTCGCGCATCGTGTCCAGGGTAGCCTTGTGCTCGGTCTTCACCGTGAT
>DATLMT010000396.1:0-4767 GCA_035537135.1 Burkholderiaceae bacterium
TGGCCGCAACGCTCAGCATGCTGACCGAGCCAGCCTCAAGCGCCTTCATTAATTTCGAATGCCGCAGCAGGTCGCCTATCCACCCCCGCGGTCTGCGTGTGAACAATGAAAGATCCAGCAGCGCACTGTCCTTGTTCAGGAAGCTGATGAGTACGGCGACCACCGTCGCCCAGAAGACCGAGGCGATGGGCGAGAACCCAAGCAGCAGAAATACAATGATTGCAACCAGCGAGATGAAGTGAAAACCCATCGTCCTCGTTAGCTGCCAAACTGTGGCGCTGGTCTCAACTCTGACTTGTCGCATGCTGTGCTTGCGCGCATCGATCTCGACCATCAGCAGCAGCGAAAAGTAGTACAAGCAGGTCGGAATGACCGCCATTCGAATCACGTCGAGGTACGAGATCTTCAGGAATTCGGAGATCAGGAATGCAGCAGCGCCGAGCACCGGCGGCGAAAGAATGGCGCCGAGCCCGCCGGCCGCGAGCAGACCACCCGCGGCATTTTTTTCGTAGCCGGCTTTGGCGAGCATTGGATATGCAACGGTGCCGAGCGTGACAGTCGTCGCGACGCCTGACCCTGATGGTCCACCGAGCAGGAACGACGCGGCTGTCACCGCCCGACCTGCACCCGTCGCTTTGCGTCCGAACGCAGCCAGCGAAAAGTCGATGAAGAATTTGCCGGCGTTGGAAAACTGCAAGATCGCGCCGTATATCGTGAACAGAATGATTAATGACGACGACACATCGATTGGCGTGCCGAAGATCCCCTCGAGCGTCATGTACATCGTGCCGACCAGGCGGTCGACGTCGTAGCCGCGGTGTGTCCAGGGTGGCGGCAAATGCGCACCGGCCATCGCGTACACGAGGAAAAGTATGCAGACCAGCGGCATGATCCAGCCGGTCGATCGCCGCGCGGCTTCAAGCACCAGCACGATCAATGCAACGCCCATCACGATATCGATCGTGTTCGGCGCAGTGCTGCGATCGAGGAAGTTATCGCCACCGGCGAGCGCATACACGCTGGTTGCAACTCCGACCAGCGCAAGGACCAGATCCAACCAGCTGAATTTGTGGCGCCAGCGCTTTAGCGCCGGAAACAAAAGGAACACCAGGAACAGCGTGAACGCCACGTGTACGTAGCGAAGCGTCGTCGTCGTGACGATGCCGTACGCGGCGTACAGGTGATACAGGCTCATCACAACTGCGACGGCAAACAGGAAGGTGCCCCACGCACCCGCAAACTTGTGATGCGCGCCTTCCTCCAGCGCAATGAACTCTTCGGCTTTGAGCCGCTGTTCCTCGGTGATGAGCGGCGCAGCAGGTTCCTGCGCCGATGACACCGGAGCTTTAGCCATCGACGGCTAACGCTGCAACCTTGCTACTTGATCTTGATGCCCTTCTCGTTGAAGTACTTGACCGCGCCAGGGTGAAACGGAATCGGCGATGCGTCGTTCGTTTGCAGCTTCAAGTCGAAATTGGTCGCTTCCTTGTGCACCAGAATCAGCTCGTCGCGCTTCTCGAAAATTGTCTTGACGATGTTGTAGGCGACCTGGTCCGGCATATCGGCGCGCGCGATGATCAAGTTTTGCACCGTTGCCACCTGGTTCGGCTGCTCCTGCCCCGGATACGCCTTGGCCGGGATCGTGTCGCGGATGTAAAGCGGGCCGTATTTTTTGTTCATGTTGTCGACGACTTCGGCGTGATCGACCAGCTTTAGCTTGGTGCCCGGCGTTGCCCCCAGATCGGTCACGGCCGCGGTCGGAATTCCGCCAACCCAAAAGTAAGCATCCAGCTTCTTGTCCTTGATCGCATCGGTCGATTTGCCCGGATCAAGCCGCTCGCGGCGGATGTCTTTCTCCTGATCCAGGCCTGCCGCTTCGAGTACGCGTTGCGCCATCACTTCGGTGGCGCTGTTGGCAGCACCCGTCGAAACGCGCTTGCCCTTCAAGTCCGCAATCTTGTTGATCCCTGTGCCCTCGATGGTGACAATGTGCATGCGGTTCGGATAGGCGATCATCAGCGTGCGTACCGGCACCGAGCCGGCGGAAAATTTTCCCTGACCTTTAAAGCCGTCCCACGCAGCATCGGCCATCGACAGCGCGATGTCCGACTTTTTCTGGCTCATCAACTGCAAATTGGCAACGGAGCCCGCAGTGGTTTCCGCGTTGGCCGCATAACCCGGCACGTACTTCGAAAGAACGTTGGCAATTCCGCCGCCGAGTGGGTAGTAAACGCCGGTGGTGGGGCCGGTCGCAATCGACAGCGTCACTTTTTCCTGCGCGTGGCTGCCGATGGCAAGCCCGAGTGCCGCAGCAGCGACCAACGCGCGCGTGGTGATCTTCATGTTGTCTCCTGTAGTTAAAGTCTTAATGTCGCCGGATTGTATGCGGCCATCGGCCTGGCGCGTAGGCGGGTTTGCCCCCTGCTGCTGAAAGCGACGATGACGATGGATGCGACGCTGAGACTTAGGCCGGGACCACGTCAAATGCGACTGATAGGCGAGGCTGGTCGCTTTCGAAGGGTTCGACGCCGTGCCACATGTACGCGGGGAAGAGCGCCAGCAGACCCGGGCGCGGTTTAATGAAGTGGTCGGCGTCCAGGGGTGGAAGGGTCTTGACTCCTGGACGGCCAAAGCGCAGCCAGCCAGCCCGTCCTACCGTGCCGTCGCCGATCGTTGGCGGGAGCGCGATGTAACACGCCGACGATAGCCATCCCTGCGGATGCACGTGATCGGCATGATGACCGCCGGATCGCAGTCGGACGCTCCATGCGCCGGTCAGTGCTGCGCGGCCACTATTGCGCACTCGCAGCGGATCGCCGCCGCTGCCCACGTTCGTCATGTAGTGCCGAATCGCAACGTCGATAAGGTCGAACAGCAGTCTGATCAGCGGTCGCTCAAGTTCCGCCGAGTGTAGCGGCAACTGACTGCCGCCACGCACGGATTGATTGAGTGGATGTGTCTGGAAACTGTGCAGGTTTTGCAACTCGGTCGACAGCTCGCTCAGGAACGCATCGAGACTGGTGAATCCTGTAGGAACATCAAGTTTCTGCTCGGCTACCAGCGACCGATAGTCGTACAGGGCCGAATAGCGAGCGTCATCGAGCAGCCGCCACGCACTCGCCCGCAGCGCGAGTGCGTATTGATTGGTCGGCGACGACGCGCAAAGCGTCTCAGCTTTTGCTTCGGCCTCCGCCACTCGGCCCGCCGCCAACAAGGATTCGCACAGTCCGATTTGGGCGCCGATATCAGCAGGCGCGAGTTGCACCGCGCGCATGGAAAACGATAGCGCGCGAGGTGCATCACCAGTCTCTGTCAAGAGATGAGCGGTCTGTCGAAGCAGTGGCAGGTCCCCGGGCGCGTGTGCCAATCCGCGCTCAGCAGCAGCCAACGCGCTCGCGAGATCACCCGCGAACTCGAGCACGTTCGAGTGCACCCAATGCAGCGCGGTGTCGGCGGGAGCTTCGCGCAACGCACGCGCCAGTTTTTTTAGCGCATCATCCGCGCGACCGGTGCGCATCCAGACGAGTTGCGCGAGATCGCGATGCGCGTCGGCGTACGCGGGCCGAAGCGCGATCGCCTTCTTGAACATGCTTTCAGCTTCGTCCAGCTTGCGCAGAGATTGCAGCGCGCGTGCCAGTACCAGGTAGGTTTCCGGAGCCTTAATGCCGAGCGCGATTGCGCGTCGCGCGGCGGCCTCGGCGTCAGCAGCGCGACCAAGATCGCCTTCGGCCGCGGCCAGGTTGTGCCACGCAACCCTATCATCAGGGTCTCGCGAAAGGATCTGCCGCAAGCGCGCGGCGTCGGCAGCGCGCGCGTTCATCGATGCGCTCGCAGGTTGGAACGGCGGTGCAAACGCAACTTGCGCTACTGCAGCTCGACGCCTGCCTTCTTAACTAGCTTCGCGTACTTCGCCATCTCTTCGCGAAAAAACGTCGCGGCGAATTCGGGCGTACTGACGTTAATGGTGTTGCCCTGCTTGGCCATCGTCTCGCGAACCTCGGGTGTCGCAAACGCGGTGGCGAACGCGGCGTTGATGCGCTTCACCTCCGCAGCTGGTAGCCTGGCCGGACCGATAACCGCAAACCAGCCTTCGACCAGATAGCCGGGCATGCCCTGCTCGGTCATCGTTGGAATGTCCGGTGCGGCGGCGAGACGCTGCGCGGTGCCGGTGCCGATCGCGCGCAAAGCTCCGCTCTTAAGATGTTGCTGGATCGACGGCAACGACAGCGTTCCCATTTCTACCTGCCCGCCGATCAGGTCGGTCAGCATCGGGCCGACGCCCTTGTACGGCACATGCGTCGCCTTGACGCCCGCCTCGTCCATGAACATCTCGGCTGCCAGGTGCAGGATGGTGCCGTTGCCCGAAGAGCCGTAGTTGTAGCCGCCGGGCTTTGCCTTTAGCAGGGCGACCAGTTCCTTCGCGTCCTTCGCAGGCACTTTCGGATTGACGACGAACACAATCGGTGTCGAGCCGATCACCGCGATGGGGGTAATGTCATTGATCGGATCAAATGGCACCGACTTGTAGACACTCGGATAAATGACGTGGTTGTTAGAGACGATGCTCAACGTGTACCCGTCCGGCGGCGACTTAATCATCGCCGACGTGCCGACGATACCGCCCGCACCAGGCTGGTTCTCGACCACCACCGCGCTTCCTAGCGCGGCCGATAAAGCCTGCGACGCCGCGCGCGTGATCGTGTCGACTCCTGATGCCGTGGCGACCGGCAGGATAAAGCGGACTACCTTTGACTGACTGTGCGCTTT
>DATLMT010000397.1:0-4070 GCA_035537135.1 Burkholderiaceae bacterium
GGCTGCGCAAGACGCCGTCGCTGAATACTGTGTTGCCGGTAAAGGTGATCGAGCGGATGCGCGAAATTTCGCCTTCGATCGCAGCGATCGAAACGTTAACGCGGTTGCGCTCTATCGGCGTGACGGTGGTTTTAACCTCGACCCCATACAAACCGCGCGACAAATACTGCCTGCGCAGCTCCTGCTCGGCGCGCTCGAGCAAGGATCGATCAAAGATGCGACCTTCAGCGAGTCCAACATCCCGCAAGGACTTCAGCACCTGATCCTTTTCAAACTCGGTGACACCGGTCAAGTCGATCGCCGAGATCGCAGGCCGCTCATCGACAATCACGACCAAAACATCGCCGTCGACTTCGAGCCGCACGTCTTTGAATAGCCCGCTCGCATACAACGCGCGTATCGCCTGAGTGCCGCGCTCGGGATCGAAGCGGTCGCCGACTCGGATCGGCAGATAGGAAAACACCGTGCCCGCTTCGGTGCGCTGCACGCCTTCCACACGAATGTCCCGAACAACGAATTCCTGTGCGGACGCCGAAAGACACCAAGTGGCGGCTACCGCTGCCGCGAGCTGGCGCAACACCGGGCGCAATGTAGCGGGCATGCTGCGCCTGGATCCAACGCGGCGATTCAACTTACGTGTCCCCGTGCAAAATTGTTCTTGGTGAATTCTGCTATTGAAGTCTGCAGATCAGGAAAGCAACCGCGCAAAGTCGTTGTAAAGCGCCAGCACGGTGAGCAGCCCCAGTAACGCTACGCCAGCACGCTGCCCCCACTCCACGACCCAGTCCGCAGGCGGGCTACCCTTGAAAATTTCGATGAGATAATACAGTAGGTGCCCGCCATCGAGCATCGGAATCGGCAACAGATTCAACACGGCGAGACTGATCGATACCAGAGCGAGAAAGCCGAGAAATGCGGCGAGGCCGATGCGCGCCGTTTGCCCTGCGTAATCGGCAATTGTCACCGGCCCGGATAAATTTCTCCACGATGCTTCACCGATCAGCATCTTGCCCAGCATCTTCAGCGAGAACACCGCCGTGTCTGCCGTCTTCTGCACCGCCCGCGGAATGCTTTCGATCGGACCGTACTGCACTTTGATCGGCGGCAAACGGTCGCTTAACTCAGCACCGATGCGGCCAAATGAGTTGCCCTTGTCGTCGGTGATGCGTGCGGGTGTGACTTGCAGTCGAATCGATCGGTCGCCACGCTCGACGCCAAGCTCCATGACCTTGTCGGCGGATGCTCGAATCGACGCACGCAATTTATCCGCCGTTGCAATAGCCTCCCCGTTGACAGAGACAATGCGGTCGCCGGTGCGCAGGCCGCCCTGCGCCGCCGGGCTCGCCTCGCTAATTTGACCGATGCGCGTCGGGCCCTGAAACAAAACGAAACCGAGACGACCGATCAGATCCCCGTCGAGATCTTCGGGCGCAAGAGCAGCAGGCTGAATCGTTAGCTCGCGCCGTCGCGAGTCGCTGCCTTCGACCTCGATGTCGATTGGCGCGGTGGACACGGCGCGCTGCAACAGCAGCCAGCGCAGCTCGTTCCACGAGCGCACCGGATTGCCCGCGACCTCGGTCACGGTGTCACCAGCCAGTAGCCCAGCGCGCGCGGCTGCGGTCGTAGGCGCCGGCGTTCCGACTACAGCAGCCGGCTCGAACACGCCGACGACACTCAGAAACCAATACACCGCGATTGCAAGCAACAAATTGGCGACCGGACCCGCCAGCACGATTGCAATTCGTGTTGACACGGGCTGGCGGTTGAACGCGCGTGGCAGGTCGCTGGCTGAAATCGGCAAACATTCGGGATCACGCTCATCGAGCATGCGTACATAGCCACCGAGCGGCAGCGCGGCCAACACCCACTCGGTGCGGTCGGGCCCCCGCACCCAGCGTGCAAGCGGACGCCCAAAGCCGATCGAGAAGCGAAGCACCTTGACGCCCGATTTCTTGGCAACCCAGTAGTGGCCGAATTCGTGAATCACCACCAGCACGCCAAGCGTGACCAGGAATGCGGCAATCGTCGACAGTAGTGTCATGGAACCTTGTCGAGCACCAGTTCGCTCGACCTCTCGCGCGCCTCGCGATCGATGTCCAACACGTCATCGACGCTGTTCGGCACCGGCGGGTCGTAGCTTTCGAGCATCTGTTCTATCGTCGGTGCAATCGCCGTAAAGGGCAAGCGCTCTTCGAGAAACGCTTGGACCGCAATTTCGTTGGCTGCGTTCAACACGACAGTGGCCGCGCGACCGCGCCGCAGCGACGAGTACGCGTAGTCGAGGCAGCGAAAGCGACGCCGGTCGGGCACTTCGAACGTCAACGGGCCCGCGGTTGCGAAGTCGAGCCGGCGCGCACCGCTCTCGATGCGCTCTGGCCACGCCAGCGCATATGCGAGTGGTGTTCGCATGTCGGGCGTTCCCATCTGTGCCAGCACCGAGCCGTCCGTGAACTCGACCATCGAGTGAATCACGCTCTGAGGATGAATCACGATGTCAATGCGATCCGCGGGAATGTCGAACAGCCAGCTCGCTTCAATGACTTCGAGCCCCTTGTTCATCAGAGTTGCAGAGTCGACTGAGATCTTGCGGCCCATTACCCACTTTGGGTGCGCGCAAGCTTCGTCGGGCGTCACGCCGTCGAGATCATGGCGATTTAGGAACGGCCCTCCGGAAGCAGTCAGTATCAGCCGCGCACCGTCGCGCTCAAATTTGTCGACCCCTGACAGGCACTGGTGAATCGCGTTGTGCTCACTGTCCACCGGCAACAGCTCCCCGCCGCCGCGTTGCACCGCTGCCATCAACAGTGCACCGGCGCACACGATCGCTTCCTTGTTGGCGAGCAGTAAACGCTTGCCTGATGCAGCCGCAGCCAATGTGGGTTCTAGGCCAGCGGCACCGACGATTGCGGCCAACACGGTGTCGCACTCGGGCGCCTGGGCCGCTTCCATCAGCGCGCCGCGGCCTGCGCGCGCTTTCGCTTGCGCCCCACGCGCCTTCAGCGCATCTCGCAGTGCGTGCTCCCGCTCGGAGTCTGCGATCACCGCAACCTTCGCATCGAAACGCGCAGCGATGTCAGCGAGCTCATTGACGTTCGACTGCGCGGTCACCGCATACACGCGAAAGCGGTGCGGGTGACGCGCAATTACATCGAGCGCGCTGGCGCCAATCGAGCCGGTCGCGCCCAGAATCGTGATGTTTCTCATCGAATCAGCCATTGAATCACGACCGCCGATGGCAACACCGGCACCATCGCGTCGACGCGATCGAGCACGCCACCGTGGCCTGGCAGCAGCTGACCGCTGTCTTTCACGCCTGCCTGCCGCTTCAACAAACTCTCGAACAGATCGCCGACGATGGACAACGCGACGAGTGCCGCTAGTAGCATCAGCGCGAACGCCGGACCGATCGCTGCAAACAAGTCGTTCGAATAAATGCGCGCCGCCGGAACAAGCTGCCAGGCGACCAGCGCGACCAGCAACACTGCGGCGATCGCGCCCACGACGCCGGCCCAGGTTTTCGCGGGGCTGATGTGTGGTGCAAGCTTCTTGCGCCCGAACGCGCGCCCGGCAAAGTACGCAGCAGTGTCAGCGATCCAGACGATGCACAGGACCGAAAGCAGCATCAGCACACCCTGCGACAGAAGCTTCAACAGGGCGAACCACGCCGCGATGACCAGCACTATTGCCAATAGCATCCCTACCAAAGATGGAAGACGCAGCGTCATTGCATTCGGCTGCATCAGCACCCCAACGATCACGAGCCAGATTGCCGCCGCGGCCATTCCCAGCGGCAAAACCACCCTATCGATCGTGTTCGACGCGAGCATGACGGACAGCAGCGCCGCACACACGATCAAGGCCGCCACGATCGACTGCGATTGTGTGGCACCGGTCAGTTGCAACCATTCGGCCAGCGCGAATCCCAACAGCACCGTCACGACCACGGCGAACGCGGTCGCTGACCACACCATTGCGCCGACAGCGACTGCAAGCAAAACGGCCGCGGTCGCCACGCGCTGCTTCAGCACGGAGTCTCCGCGAACCTATGCAGCATCGGCGATCGCCGCGCG
>DATLMT010000398.1:0-2147 GCA_035537135.1 Burkholderiaceae bacterium
GAACCGATCCGTCCCGCCGCATAGCTGGCTGATCGGCCGGCGCGGGTTTGCTACATACTCTGACGCATGCCGAACTTTCAGTCGCTGTTCGACGCTAATCGCGAATCTTTACAGCTTCAATGGCTCGCCGGCCGCACGGCCGCGGGCAAGCCATTGATTACGCCTGCCACCGCCAATCTAGCCAGCCCCGACCTCGTAGGCTTTTTGAATCCGATTCACCCTGCGCGTCTGCACGTGCTGGGGGAAGCAGAGGTTCGCTATTACAGCGAGATGGAGCCGGCACGATGGCAGCACTACGCGCAGGAGCTGCAACTCGGTGGCTTAATCGGCTTGATCATCGCCGACGATCTGACACCGCCCGATGCGCTGCAAAGCGCGGCTGAGAGCGCCGGGCTTCCGCTGTTGCGTTCGCCGCTGCCCGCTGCCACGGTGATCGAGTTACTGCGCATTTATTTCGCGAAGCTGCTGGCGCGACACTGCACGATGCACGGCGTGTTCATGGACGTGCTCGGAATGGGTGTGCTGATTTCGGGCGAGTCGAGCGTCGGCAAGAGCGAACTCGGTCTTGAGCTGATCAGCCGCGGCCACGGTCTAGTCGCTGACGACGTTGTCGATTTTTCGCGCGTAGGGCCGGATACGATCGAAGGGCGCTGCCCGCACTTGCTGGCGAATTTGCTCGAAGTGCGCGGCCTCGGCTTGCTCGACATCAAGGCGATCTTCGGCGAGACCGCGGTGCGGCGAAAGATGAAGCTACGCCTGATCGTCGAGCTGCGACGCTACGGTGGCTCCGATACCTTCGAGCGCTTGCCACTCGAAGGTCAATCCGAGGAGGTGCTCGGATTGCCTATCCGCAAAGTACTGATACCGGTAGCTTCGGGCCGCAACCTTGCTGTCCTTACCGAAGCGGCGGTGCGCAATACGATTTTGCAGCTGCGTGGCATCGACACAATGGGAGACTTTCTTCAGCGGCAGCAGCAGCACATGAGCGGCGATGACGACGCGTAAACCGCCGGGCCGCGCCGAACGTTCTTTGCATCCCGCAGCGGCGCTTCCATGCTGTAATCGAGGCTATGCGCACGACGACCGCCGCGCTATCGACCTAAGGGAGATGACCATGTTGAAACCAATGCTAATCGCAGCGTTCCTTGCACTGCCGCTGGCCGCGCCGGCGCAAGAGAAGATGACTCCGCAGCAATCCAAAATGGCAACCTGCAACAAAGAAGCGGGCACCAAAGACCTCAAAGGGGACGCACGCAAACAATTCATGTCCGAGTGCCTATCGGCCAAGAAAGCGTCGCAGCAGGACAAGATGAAGACTTGCAACAAGGATGCGGGCGCCAAGAATCTAAAAGGGGACGCACGCAAGAAATTCATGTCCGAGTGCCTGTCGGCTTAACTCAGCTTTAATTAAGCAAAGGCGTCGGCACGCTTTCTGAACTAAGGCGCTTCGGCGCCTTTTTCTTTGCACGAACGGTCGGGAAGCGCATGCAACAATTGCTTCTCGTCATCCACTGGGCGTCCAGGCATGCGTATCGTGCTCGTCACCGGACTATCGGGTTCCGGCAAGTCGGTGGCGATTCGCGTGCTCGAAGACTCCGGCTATTACTGCGTCGACAATCTGCCACCGCAGTTTTTGCTCGAGCTTACGTCGTACCTGGACCGCACCGGGCACCGTGACGTTGCGGTATCCGTCGACGCGCGCAGCGAAGCAACGCTGCACGACGTGCCGATGATTATTTCGACCTTGCGGGCTTCCGGCCACGACGTGCGTGTGTTGTTTCTGACCGCATCGGACACCGCCCTGGTGCAACGCTTTTCGGAAACGCGGCGGCGCCACCCGATGGCGCTGCGCGAGCTCGAACGCGGCGGCGCCAGCACGGTCACCGAGGCGATCGCCCTCGAGCGTGGACTACTCGAGCCGCTGGCAGAGATCGGCCACGCGATCGACACGAGCGCATTGCAGCCCAATTTGCTCCGGCACTGGGTGCGCCAATTCATTGACTCGCCGCGGGCCAATCTGACCCTGTCGTTCGAGTCGTTTGCTTTCAAGGACGGGATTCCGGTAGCCGCCGATCTTGTATTCGACGTACGGAACTTGCCTAACCCGCACTACGATCCCGTGCTGCGACCGCTGACCGGCCGCGACG
>DATLMT010000399.1:0-23299 GCA_035537135.1 Burkholderiaceae bacterium
TCGGCGTAATCCGCGTTTCGTCCTCGTAGCGCAGCGGCAGATGCAAAACAAAATCCCAATCGGATATCAGTCCGGCGCGCGCCAGCCGCGCTGCAATCGTGTTTGCCGGTGCAGCAGTCGATTCGTCAATGCGAGGTTTGCGGACGGCCAAATCAAAGAACCAGAATCGCTTCCACTTCGAACTGCGCGCCACGCGGCAAGCTAGCAACACCGACCGTAGAGCGCGCCGGATAGGGCTTCGGCACAACCTCGCCCATGATCGCATTGGCCTTTGCAAACTGTCCGAGGTCCGTCAGGAACAGAGTGAACTTCACCGCATTCGCGAGTGACCCACCGCTCGCTTTAGCAACCGCCGCCAGATTCTTGAACGCTTGCCGCACCTGTGCTTCAAAATCTTCACGCAGCTCGCCGGAGGCCGGATCGAGTCCAATCTGGCCCGAGGTAAAGACAACCAACCCGGTCTTGACCGCCTGCGAATAGGGCCCGATCGCTGATGGGGCGTCCGAAGTAGAAACAATTTCCTTGTTCATACAGTCCTTGATGCGGGCAGGAGCGGCAGTCTAGCGGCGCCGCTGTGTGTCAGATAATTCGCGGCTCGGGTTCGAGCTCGATGCCAAAGCGTGCGCGCACCGCGTCTTGCACCTCGCGCGCGAGCGCGAGGATTTCGGCGCCGGTTGCGTGACCGAGATTTACCAACACCAGCGCTTGCCTTTCGTACACCGCCGCTTGGCCACGCACCGCGCCCCGTAATCCGCAGGCGTCGATCAGCCAGCCAGCGGCAAGTTTGTAGCGGCCGCCGCCAATGTCGTAGCTGACCAGCGACGGATGGCGGTCGATTAGCGCCGTGCGCTGCTCGCGCGATATCACCGGATTCTTGAAAAAGCTGCCGGCGTTGCCGATGCGCGTCGGGTCCGGCAACTTACGCTGCCGAATCGCCACCACCGCAGCGAAGATATCGCGCGGTTGTGGTTGCGCAATGTTTCGAGTGCGCAGCTCGTTTTCGACGTCGGCGTAACCGGTCACGGGCTGCCAACGGCGCGGCAATGCGAACGTCACGGAAACGATCAGACGCGCGTCGTTGTCACGCTTGAAAACGCTGTCGCGGTAACCAAAGCCGCATTCGTCGGCGGTCAGCGTGTGCAGTGTTTGACTCTCGAAGTCCCACACTTGCAGACAATCAAATCGTTCGGCGAGCTCCACGCCATAGGCGCCGATGTTCTGTATCGGCGCTGCACCAACGGAGCCAGGAATGAGCGCCAGGTTCTCGAGGCCGGGCACGCTCTCGTCAATCAATCGCTCGACGATTGCATGCCAATTTTCGCCGGCGCCTACTCGCACCCGCCAAGCTAGACCATCATCCTCGCGCTGCACCCCAGGAATCTCGACCTTCAGCACGCAGCCGTCGAAGTCGTCCGTGAAGAGCACATTGCTGCCGCCGCCCAGCACGAGCAGCGGAGCACCAGCAACGCGGGGATCGCCAAACACGCGCTCCAAATCTTCAACTGAATGAATGCGGGCGAACAGCGCTGCGCTTGCGTCAATGCCAAAAGTGTTGAATGGCCGCAGCGACACGTCGCGTTCGACCAAGGTTTTGCCCAAGACTTTCATGACCCCAGTTTAGAGGCCGATACACTTGCCACGATTCATCGGAGAGCCGCTATGCCGTCGTTCGACGTCGTCTGCAAGCCCAACATGGTTGAAGTTCGCAACGCAATCGATCAGGCCAATAAAGAAATCGCCAACCGGTTCGACTTCAAGGGCTCGGACGCGCGCTTCGAACAAAAAGATTTCGAGCTGACGGCCTACGCCGACGATGATTTTAAGTTGGGGCAAGTACGCGATGTGCTTGCCGGCAAGATGGCCAAGCGCGGAGTCGACGCCAGGCTGTTCGAGTACGAAAAGCCCGAGAAGATGTCAGGTGACAAACTTAAACAGCCGATCAAGATCAGGAACGGAATTGAGCAGACGCTGGCCAAGAAAATCGTTGCACTGGTCAAGGAACGCAAACTGAAAGTGACCGCCAGTATTCAAGGCGACGCGGTCCGGATCGCGGGCGCAAAGAAGGACGCGCTGCAGGAATGCATCGCCCTGCTGCGAAGCCAAGTCACTGAATTACCGCTGACTTTTGAAAATTTCCGCGAATGATCGCCTGGCCGAGGCGCGGTTCGCCGGTCGCATACCGACCGGCTGTCGGCAGTGATTTGTCAGCCGAAAGGATTACCCTTAGCCTCTGGCGCCATGCGAATAACGTCCTCCCGATTCAACGCCTTCGTCGCATCGATTGATCCGAACCTCGAAGGCCGACCGGCGCCGACTGCAAGCACCCAAACGCCAGCGAGTGCTCCTGTCAGCGAAAGCTGTTTGTCGATTTTGGAACGGCGCCATCCCGCTGTGGTTCAAACGCTTCGCCTTTTATGGGGCTACCCCGAGCTGAACCAGTATTTCGAGAAGGTTTACAGCGGACGCGATTCGTCCTTAAACCTTGCACCCGATGCCATGGCCGAATTAATGGTGTTGGCCAGTGTGCATGGCAGAATTTGCCCGCATCGCCCTGCCGTCAGCGCCCAGGAACTGTACGGATCAAGCCGCTTGTCGGAACCTTGGAAGCCGGCGCGGTTGCGCCGTTAGCCTTTTAATCTCGCACGCCGCGCAGCCAGCGCCGGTAAATTCGATCTGCAATTTGGCTCATGCGCTGCGTGCGTTGCTCGAGGTTGACGGCGATCTCTTCGGCACGCTGCACACCGGTGCCACCCTGTCGTTCGAACGCCTGATCGATTTCGCTTTTGCCGTAGGGATGGCTGACCCATCCCTTCACTAGAGACGGCGTCATCTCGACATGAAACTGCATGCCAAGGTGCGCGTGATCGGTGCGGTCGAGGATGAACGCCTGGTTCGCGCATAGTCGACTGGTCAGAAAGCGACGTGCGCCCGGCGGGAGCGCAAAGGTGTCGCCGTGCCATTGAAAGAGCTCAAATGACGCCTCGCTGCCTATCCATTCGCCCGCAACCTCAGCATCGTCGACGTCGACCTCACTCCAGCCGATTTCTTTCATCGCGTTGCGAGTCACCTGTGCGCCGAATGCCTTCGCCAGCAGCTGCCCACCGAGGCAATGACCAATGATCGGAACGCCGTGCTGCTCCGCGTCGCGCAGTAGCGCGATCTCTGCATCGATCCACGGCAGATCGTCGTTAGCGCTCATGCTGCCGCCTAGCGAACAAATGCCTGCAAAGCTTGCGGCGCGATCTGGCATTGGGTCGCCCGCGTACACACGCACCATTTGATACGGTCGGTTTTCCCGCAACAGGTGAGCTTCGAAGTGACCCGGCCCCGTGTCGGCCTCGTGCTGCACGATAACGATTGGCTTCATCGGCCCACGCCGAGTCAGTGGTTAAGCAGCCGACTGAACGCGCACTTTTCGCACCAGCTCTGGAAACCGGGCGCGAATCGCAGCAGCGATTCCGGCTGCGTCGAGCCCGTATTCCTTCAGCAGCGCAACCGGATCGCCGTGGTCGACGAAACTGTCTGGCAACCCCAACTGCAGCATTGGAACTTGGATACTCTGCGCGGCCAGCGATTCGAGACACGCACTGCCCGCACCGCCGGCAATGACATTCTCTTCGATCGTGACGAGAACATCATGCGTGCGCGCAAGCCGCGCCACCAGCTCGGCGTCGAGCGGCTTTACAAAGCGCATATTGGCAACTGTCGCATCGAAGTGTTCAGCGGCAGCAAGTGCCGGCGGCACCATCGAGCCGAACGCGAGAATCGCAACCCGGCGCCCAGACATTGCGTTCGAGGTGCGGCGCAGCTCGCCGCGCCCGACCGGCAATTCGCTCATCACCTGCTCAACCTCTACACCAGGTCCGACTCCGCGCGGATAGCGGACTGCAGCCGGCCCGTCGTGCATGAACGCGGTGTAAAGCATCTGCCGGCACTCGTTCTCGTCTGACGCGGCCATCACCATCGCGTTGGGCAGGCAGCGCAGGTAGCTTAGGTCGAACGCCCCGTGGTGCGTGGCACCGTCGGAGCCCACCAGCCCGCCACGGTCAAGCGCCAATACAACCGGAAGATTTTGAATACAGACGTCGTGTATCAGCTGGTCGTATGCGCGCTGCAAGAACGTCGAGTAAATCGCCACCACTGGTTTCATGCCGTCACAGGCAAGCCCGGCGGCAAACGTCACAGCGTGCTGCTCGGCGATGCCGACGTCGAAGTAGCGATCCGGATACTCCTGCTCAAAGCGCACCAGGCCCGAGCCTTCACGCATTGCCGGCGTGATGCCGATCAGTCGAGTGTCGAGCGCCGCCATGTCACACAGCCAGTCACCGAAAATCTTCGTATAGCTCGGCTTGCTTACCGGTGCCGCGGTGTAACCGACGCTTGGATCAAATTTCGTTGGCCCGTGATACAGAATAGGGTCGGCTTCAGCCAACTCGTAGCCCTGCCCTTTTCGGGTGACGACGTGCAGAAACTGCGGCCCAGTTAACTGCTCGCTCAGCAGCTTCATGTTTTGCAAGGTGGGGATCAACGAGTCGAGGTCGTGGCCGTCAATGGGGCCGATGTAGTTGAAGCCGAATTCCTCGAACAGCGTGCCGGGCACGACCATGCCTTTAGCATGCTCCTCTAATTTTTTTGCCAGCTCGAACACCGGCGGAAAACTTTTCAGCACCTGCTTGCCTGCCTGCTTCGCAGTCGCATAGAACTTGCCGCTCATCAGGCGCGCAAGATAACGATTGAGCCCACCGACTGCCGGCGAGATCGACATGTCGTTGTCGTTCAAAACCACCAGCAGCCGCACTTTGTCGGTCACACCAGCGTTGTTCAGTGCTTCGAACGCCATGCCCGCGCTCATCGCACCATCGCCGATCACTGCGATCGAGTGGCGCGATGATCCCTGGCTGCGCGCCGCGACGGCCATTCCAAGTGCCGCCGAGATCGACGTCGACGAATGCGCGGTGCCGAAAGTGTCGTATTCGCTTTCCGAGCGACGTGGAAAGCCGGACATACCGCCGCGCTGCCGCAACCGTCCCATTTGGTCGCGACGGCCGGTCAAAATTTTGTGCGGATACGTTTGATGACCCACGTCCCATACGATGCGGTCCTCGGGCGTATCGAACACGTAGTGCAGCGCGATGGTCAGCTCGACTGTTCCGAGGTTCGAGCTCAAATGGCCACCGGTTTTTGATACCGACTCGAGCACGAAGGCACGCAGCTCGTCCGCCAGCTGCGGTAACTGCGCGCGCTCCAATGCGCGCAGGTCCGCCGGTGAATCGATCGTGCTAAGCAAATCCATGGCCATCAAACGATCAATCAGTTCTTTCGGCACACGATGAAATCGGCCAATTCTCGCAGACGCTGTGCGCCGGGGCCGATCCCATCAACCGCCTGCAGCGCCTGCGCGCGCAAGCGCAGTGACCATGCTCGTGCCGCTTCCACTCCAAGCAGAGATACATAGGTCGGCTTGTGCTGCTGGGCGTCTTTGCCCGCGGTCTTGCCGAGCTCCGTGGTGCTGGCTTCGACGTCCAGCAAGTCATCGACGATCTGGAACGCAAGCCCGACCGCGTCGCCATAATGCGCAAGCGCTTCGCGAGTGCACTCGGTCAGCAGCGATGCGCGGCCCGAAAGCGCGCCCATCAGCACCGCCGCCTGCAGCAGCGCACCGGTTTTCATCCGATGCATGCGTTCCAGTTCGGCGAGCGTCGGCGTCGTGCCGATCGCGGCCAGGTCGATCGCCTGTCCACCGCACATACCGGTGGTAGATGACGCGTGCGCGAGTTCGCGGATCAGCGCAGCGGTTTGCGTTGCCGGCAACGCGCCGTCGGCGAGCACCTTGAAGGCTTCCGCCTGCAACGCGTCGCCGGCCAGCATTGCAGTTGCCTCATCGAACTCGACGTGAACGGTGGGCTTGCCACGGCGCAGGACGTCGTTGTCCATGCACGGCATGTCGTCGTGCACCAGCGAGTACGCATGCACGAACTCAACGGCCAGCGCGGCGCGGTCAAGTGCGTCACCCTCGGCCTCGGTAACTTCGCCCGCGGCGTACACCATCAGTGGTCGCACGCGCTTGCCGCCATTTAACACCGCATATCGCATCGCCCGATGAAGCCGCACCGGCATCTGATCGACGGGCGGCAACGATCGTTGCGCCGCTGTCTCGAATCGCGCCCCCTGATCTTCTATCCAGGTGTCAAGCGGTGCGGCGACCAACGGCGTCTGCAGAGCGGCACACGTCATTCAACGTCTCGCTTAGCGGAGCCACTCTCGACGCTGACGCGCAGCTCGGATATATCCATGGGCTTGAGCAAATCGCCTTCGAGCCTCTTGATTTCCTGCTCGGCGTTCGCGAGCTTGGTTTGACAAAACCGCGCCAACTCTGCGCCGCGCCGGTACGCCGCGATCGATTCGTCGAGCGACAGTTGCCCGGATTCCATACGCCGCACGAGCGCATCGAGCTCGTCAAGCGCCTGTTCGAATCCGATCTCGTTCGCACCCTCCGAAACGGGCGCTGCAGCAGTTGCTTTCATCGCACCGATTCTAGTGCAGTGTGCATTTAGAATTGGCGCCGATGAGCGGCAGCAAAACGTCGAACATGTTGGTCAGTACCGAGCATCTGCGCGAGCATCTGGCCGACGCGCGCTGGTGCGTGGTCGATGTTCGGCACGACTTGTTCGATACCAAAGCAGGAATTCGCGCGTACGAACAGGGCCACATTCCAGGTGCGGTCTTTGCCGATATCGACACGCAGTTATCTGGAAAGAAGACCGGGTTCAATGGACGGCATCCGCTGCCGTTGCGCGACCGTCTTGTCGAGACATTTCGCGCGTGGGGCATCAATGACGATACGCAGATCGTTGGCTACGACGCACAGGGTGGCCAGTTCGCTTCACGCCTGTGGTGGCTGGCACGCTGGCTGGGGCACGAGCATGTTGCGTTGCTCGACGGTGGGTGGCCAAAATGGCTGCAACAGACGGGGCTGTCGAGTAGGCAGGCTCCAGAGAAGCCGCGCGGCGACTTCGCAGCGAGTGATTCGTTGGTGGCACTCGCCACCGTGCGCGACGTGCTGCAGTCGCTCGACCGGTGCGATCGCATGCTGATCGACGCGCGGACGGCGGAGCGTTACCGCGGCGAGCAAGAACCCATCGACGCCGTAGCTGGACGCATTCCGGGAGCATTTAACCGCCCGTGGCAGCAGAATCTGAATCCTGATCAAACGTTCAAGCCGGCGCACGAGCTGCGCTCCGACTTTGACGCGTTGCTGGCATCACGCAACGCAGATCAGGTCACGCACCAGTGCGGCTCGGGCGTCACGGCATGCCATAACGTGTTTGCGATGGAACTGGCCGGGTTGCCTGGCTCGGCGCTTTACGGCGGCTCGTGGAGCGAGTGGATCGCGGATCCCTCGAGACCCGTGGCCACCGGATAATTCAGTGCGAGCCGCCGGTGGCCAGCGCGGCAATCAAAACACCGAGCAAGACGAGTCCGACTTCCGGCAGTGATTTCGCGAGCGACGAGCGCCGCATCATCTCGGGCAGCAGATCCGACAGAGCAATGTAGATGAAGCTTGCGGCGGCGACCGCCAGCGCATAGGGCAGCAGAGCCTCCATCGTTTCGAGCACGAAGTAGCCGATGACGCCGCCGAGAACGGCGGAGAGGCCTGAGATCAGGTTGAACATGAACGCGCGCCGCCGCGTGAAACCTGCGTTCAGCAAGATCATGAAATCGCCCACCTCGTGCGGAATCTCGTGCGCCATCACTGCCAGCGTTGCAATCACACCCAATTTCGTATCGACCAGGAACGCGCTTGCAATGACCACCCCATCGGCAAAGTTGTGAAAAGCGTCGCCTATCAGGATCGGCAGGCCGCCGTGGCCAGCCTCGTGAGCGTCGTGCCCGTGATCGTGCCGGTGCGGGTCGCCCTCGTGATGATGCGTGTGATGAATCAGTGCGAGCTTTTCGAGAATGAAGAATCCGAGGATGCCGCCAAGAATCGCCCAGCCGAGTGCGAATGCATCGGCCTTGCTATGAAACGCCTCCGGCAGCAGGTGCGTGATTGCAGTTGCGAGCAGTAACCCGGCCGACACGGGCACCATCTTGTCGATGAGTGTGCCCAGATAGCGAAAGCTTAACCACGCCGCGAGCCCGAGCGATAGCAGCGTTGATATCAGGTTGGCAAGAACGATAAAGCCGAGCGTCATTTAAGCCAGCGTGCAAAACAAAGGGCGCACGACGTGCGCCCTTCTAGGTGTTCAGCGTACCAGTGTGGTCAAGCTTGTGCTTAAGACAGATGCTGTTTGAACCACGCCGTCAGACGATTCCAACCATCGTCGGCGGCTTCCTTGCGATAGCTGGGCCGATAGTCGGCATAGAACGCGTGCGGCGTGTTCGGAAAGATCACCATTTCGGAGCGCGTGTTGCCCGCGGCCTTCAGTGCAGCGTCGAACTTTTCAACGGTGTCATTCGGAATCCCGGCGTCGGCGCCGCCGTAGAGACCCAGCAGTGGGGCCTTGATTCGGCTTGCAACATCGAGCGGTGTGTTATCGCCCGCGAAATAGGCGCGCGCCGTCGGGCCATACCACGCGACGCCGGCCGCCAAGTCCGGATTGTGGGCGGCGTACATATGGACGATGCGCCCACCCCAACAGAATCCCGTGATGCCTAGCTTGCCGCCACCGCCATTTTTGGCCGCCCACGCAGCAGCGGCGTCCAGATCGCCCATCACCTGCGCATCGGCCACCTTGCTGACGATCTCTTTCATCAGCGCACCAGTGTCGGTGTACTTGCTCGCATCGCCCTGTCGCGCATACAACTCAGGCGCCACCGCCAGATAGCCTTGCTTGGCGAGCCTGCGCGCTACGTCTCTGATGTGTTCGTGCACGCCGAACACTTCCTGCACCACCAGCACAGTCGCTAATCCGGTTTTGCCGGCGGGCATCGCGCGATATGCCGGCATCTGCCCGTCCTTGGTTGGGATCTGAACTTCGCCAGCCGTAAGACCTTGTGCGTCGGTTGCGATCATCGTTGGAGCTGCAACCGGAAGAACAGCCGCGGCAAAGCCCGCGCCCAGCGAAGTTTGAACAAAGCCGCGTCGAGTGACATTAAATGGTGGCCGAAGGCTATCAAGCTCCTCGGCTGCGTTGCGCAGAGTCAAATCGATCAATTTTCCAACTCGTGAAGGTGAAGCAGTATAGGTGCGTGCGCCGCTTCTCGCGCGCGAGACTAGTGTGCTTCATCCCAATTGGTACCTACTCCAACTTCTGTTAGCAGCGGCACACGCAGATCGGCGACACGCGACATCAGCTCCGGCACCCGGCGGGTCGCAAGCTCTATTTCGTCATCCGGCACTTCGAACACCAGCTCGTCGTGCACCTGCATCACGAGCCGCGTTCCGAGCTGTTCGGTGTTGATCCACTTCGACACCGCGATCATGGCGAGCTTGACCAGATCGGCCGCGGTGCCCTGCATCGGCGCGTTAATGGCGGCGCGCTCGGCGCCCGCGCGGCGCGGTCCGTTCGGCGAATTGATTTCGGGCAACCATAGGCGACGCCCAAACACGGTCTCGACATAGCCCTGGCGTTTTGCGAGCGCGCGGGTCGATTCCATGTATTTAGCAACGCTGGGAAACCGAGTGAAATAGCGATCGATGATCAGCTTGGCAGCATCGCGCTCAATACCGAGGTTCGACGCCACGCCAAACGCGCTCATTCCGTACATCAGCCCGAAGTTGATGACCTTGATATAGCTGCGCTGCTGGCTCGTCACTTCGGAAAGCGGCACCGCGAAAACTTCAGAAGCCGTTGCGCGGTGAATGTCCTCGCCTTTACCAAATGCCTCGAGTAATCCAGCGTCGCCGGAAATGTGCGCCATGATGCGAAGCTCGATTTGCGAATAATCGGCCGACACGATCCGATGTCCCGGGGGCGCAATGAACGCTTCGCGAATGCGCCTGCCTTCCGGCGTTCGAATCGGGATATTCTGCAGATTGGGATCGCTCGACGACAGGCGCCCGGTAACCGCGACGGCCTGCCCGTAACTCGTGTGCACGCGGTTGTCTCGATCGGCGGTAAGCGGCAGCTTGTCACAGTACGTCGACTTCAATTTCGACAATCCGCGATGCTCAAGCAGCAGCTTGGGCAGCGGATAGTCCTGCGCGAGTTTCTCCAGAACTTCTTCGTCGGTTGACGGCGTGCCGCTCGCCGTTTTTTTCAGCACAGGCAGCGCGAGCTTGCCGAACAAAATCTCGCCAATCTGCTTTGGGCTGCCGAGATTGAACGGCTGACCGGCGAGCTCATGCGATGTCGCTTCCAACTGCGCAATGCGTGCGCCGAGCTCGCGGCTTTGTGCATCTAGCCGGGCGCGATCGATCAACACCCCGGTGCGTTCCATCTCGAACAACACCTGCGCCGTCGGCAGCTCGATCTGCTCGTAGATGAAACGCAGCTTCTCATCGGGCTCGATGCGAGCCCACAGCGTGTCATGCAAAGCGCGCGTGACTTCGGCATCCTCGCCCGCATAATCGGTCGCCCGCTCGACCGCGACCTCGTCAAAGCACAACTGATTGACGCCCTTGCCGCACACCTCGACATACGTGAGCGTCTTGCGCCCCAAGTGCCGCTCGGCCAGCGAGTCGAGATCGTGGTTGCGATGCGCTTCAAGCACGTACGACTGCAACTGCGTGTCATGCGCGATACCAGCGAGCTTGATGCCGCAATTGGCGAACGCATGCATCTGATACTTCATGTCGTGCCCAAGCTTGCGCTGATGCGGGCTTTCGAGCCATGGCCGAAACTGCTGGAGCACGTCGTCCAACGGCAATTGCTTCGGTGCACCCGCATAACGGTGCGCAAGCGGTAGGTAGCCCGCCCGCAGCGCTTCGACCGACAGCGATATTCCAACCAGCTGCGCCGCAAGCGGATCGAGCGATGTGGTCTCGGTATCCATCGAAGTCAGATCGGTCACGCCGATCTTCGCGAGCCACGCTTCCAGCTGCTCGTACGACAAAATAGCTTCGTATTCGACTTCGGGCCGGGGCTGTTCGGCCGACAGCAAATCCACGACGCCTGAGCCGTCGTTGAGAGCTTTGGACACCGCCGCGCTGTCGATCTCGCGCAGCCACGCCTTGAATTCGTAGCGCGAATACAGCTCACGCAGCTTGTTGACATCTTGAGGCTGCATGGCCAGGGCTTCGATTGACTCAAGCTCTGACCCGAGGTCGCAGTCATCGCAAATCGTCACAAGTTTGCGCGCGGTCGGCAGCCAGGGCAGCGCCTTGCGCAGGTTCTCGCCCACAGCGCCCTTCACCGACGCGGCATTTTCCACCAGACCGTCGAGCGACCCGTACTCATGCAGCCATTTGGCGGCGGTCTTCGGTCCAACCTTATCGACACCGGGCACGTTGTCGACACTGTCGCCGATCAGCGTCAAGTAATCGACGATGCGCGCCGGTGGCACGCCAAACTTGCGCTGAACGCCGGCGATGTCGAGCGTCTCGTTGCTCATCGTGTTGACTAGCGTTACGTTTTCATTGACCAGTTGGGCCAGGTCCTTGTCACTCGTTGATACGATCGTTCGAAACTGTTGCTCGCCGGCGCGCCGTGCCAGTGTTGCAATGACGTCATCAGCTTCGATTCCGGGGATTTGTATGATGGGCCAGCCGAGCGCAACCACCGCCTCGTGAATTGCCTCGATCTGCCGTCCGAGGTCGTCCGGCATTGCGGTCCGATTCGCCTTGTATTCGGAAAAAAGATCGTCGCGAAACGTCTTACCCTTGGCGTCGAAAACGCACGCGATGTACTCCGCGTCGACCTGCTGCCGCAAAACCTGCAGCATCGAAATGAAGCCGCGCAGTGCGCCGGTTGGCTCGCCGCTCGAGGTGCGCAGGTCCGGTAGTGCGTGGTAGGCGCGGTATAAGTAGCTGGACCCGTCGACCAGCAGCAGCGTTTTCACGTATTCGTTAAGTCGTAAGGATGAGGAGAACGCAGTGCTCGATCACCGAAAAAACATTCCGAGCCTTCGCGCAGTGACCATGCCGGAGCGCGCTACCGCCCAGAAGGCGCGCGAGTCTTGGCACTTGTGGGGAATTATTTCAGAGTTTGTCGAAGCGACGGAGCGGCTGTCGGAGATCCGGCCTGCAGTGTCCATTTTCGGCAGCGCCCGCTCGGCGCCTGCGCAGCCGATGTACCAACTGACCGTCGAAATAGCACGCAAGTTGTCGGACGCTGGATTTGCGGTCATCAGCGGTGGCGGTCCGGGCATCATGGAAGCTGCCAACCGCGGTGCGTACGAAGGTGCATCGCCGTCTGTCGGGCTCAACATTGAATTGCCGTTCGAGCAGTACGGAAATCCGTACCAGGACATCTCGCTGCGCTTTCGGCACTTTTTCGCGCGCAAGGTTGCTTTCGTCAAGTACGCGGCGGCGTACGTCGTGATGCCGGGCGGCTTCGGCACCGTCGACGAGTTGTCGGAAGCACTGACACTGATGCAGACCGGCAAGGGGAAGTCGATGCCGTTGGTGCTGGTGGGCTCGCGATTCTGGAGCGGGTTGATTGACTGGATGCGCAACACACTGGTCGCAGAGGGCATGATCGCGGCTGCGGATCTTGACATGATGACGATCGTCGACACCAGCGACGAGGTGGTCAACGCCATTTTCGACTTCTATGACGCCCGCGGATTTTCACAAACCGCCAGCGAGCGCGAGCAGATGCTTTATCTATAGAATTTGCGTGCGCGTTGCGTGCGGACTGCGAGGCTGTTGATGAAAACCGTTGCGTTGGCTGTGTTGCTGGCATGGACGCCAATCGCGCTTGCGCAGACTTCCGCTCCTCCGCCGCTGCCCACTGCGCCTGACGCCAGGAGCGCCAAGCCCGCTCCTGCGAAACCGCGTCGCGCGATCGAGCTGTCCCCCGCGGAGCGCGCAGCGATCGATGCACGAGAGCTGAAAGCGGTCAAGCCGGCGAGCGTGGAAGAAGCACTACAACCAAAGCCGGACGATATAAAGATCGAGCGCGATGACACAAGTAACACCACGCGCATCGACCAGTACCGCACTTCGAATCGAATCAGCGAAGTCGTCGTGACACCGGCAGGTACGTCTCGCAGCTACTCAATGACCAACCGAGAGGGCCGGCAGCCACTGGGAACGACGCAAATGAGCCCGGGACTGTCGGTGCCGAATTTTTTTCGGTTCGAGTTCGGCCGGCCAGCTCCGGCACCACTTGAAGCTCCGGCGCCCCCAACCACGTCCGGCCCGGCGAAACCCTCCAATTAACTTCTTGCGCGATGGCGGTTTTTACCGCGCTGTCGCGCGATGAAGCTTCCGCGTTTTTGACGCATTTTTCGCTCGGTGAGTTGACCGAGCTGGAAGGAATACACACAGGCATCGAGAACACGAATTACTTCGTTACCACCGATCGTGGCCGCTATGTGCTGACAATATTCGAGCGGCTGACGGCAAGACAGCTCCCGTTTTATCTGCAACTAATGCTTCACCTCGCGCGCAAGGGATTGCCGGTGCCCGAGCCGCAAGCGACCCGCAGCGGAGCGCTGATCGCGGAGTTGAAAAGCAAACCCGCCGCGCTGATTTCGCGCCTACCGGGTAAGGCGACAACCGAGCCGAATGCGGCGCAGTGCGCGAGCGTCGGCGATTTTCTGGCGCGTATGCATCTGGCTGGACTTGACTTCGCGCCGTTTCAACCGCACTTGAGGGGAATTGGGTGGTGGAAGAGCGCGGTGCCGAAGCTTGCGCCTCATGTGCCGGATGACGTAATGCACACTCTGGCCGAAGAACTGATTTTTCAGGACTCGTTTTTTCGCAGCGCCCGCTTCGAAAAGCTGCCGACCGGACCGATTCACGCCGATCTGTTTCGCGACAATGTGCTGCTGGTGCGCGACGGACACACCGACCGCATCGGTGGGGTCATTGATTTTTACTTCGCAGGGTGCTCGATCTGGCTGTTCGATCTCGCCATTACGATGAACGATTGGTGCATTTTGCAAGCGAGCGGCGAGTTCGCGCCAGCGCGAGCACAAGCGATGCTTCAGGCCTACCACGCTGTGCGCCCGTTGACAGAGGACGAGCACGAATGCTGGCGTACGTCGCTGCGCGCCGCCGCACTTCGCTTCTGGATTTCGCGCCTTTATGACTACTACCTTCCGCGGCCAGCGCACTTATTGACACCACACGACCCGGCACACTTCGAGCGAATCTTGAAGCGCCGAACCGTCGATGCAGTGCTGCCGTGGGTCAGCTAAATCGACCTCGATGAAAGCGGATCGTTGATGGTTGTCAAAACGCTGCCGGCGCGCGCCGGTTTGATGTGGCTGCGCGATGCGCTCAGGTTGTACCGCCGGCAGCCCTTCGCCTTCACGTCGCTGGTGATTTTGTACACGATCAGTGTTTCGCTGCTGGCCTACGTCCCTGTCATTGGACTGCCGCTGGCTGCGGTGCTGGTGCCGTTCGGCACACTCGGACTCACACGCGCCGGCCGCGAAGCTGAGCGGGGCACCATGCCGATGCCGGGGCTAATGGTCGAAGCGTTGCGAAATCCGCTGCAGCGCAAAGCACTGATTCAGCTTGGGTTGGTCAATGCGTGCATGGTGCTGACAGTCGTGGCTCTCATCTCACTGCTCGCCTACGATGAGCTCGCCAACTGGAAATTTGTCGATGGCCAGATCGATCCAGCATCTGCCGCACAAAATTTTCCTTGGGATGCGATCGTCGCGGCCGCGATCGCGTACCTGCCTATCCTGATGCTCACGTGGTTCGCGCCGCAGCTGATGGCGTGGCACGGCCAACCTCTTGGCAAAGCGCTGTTCTTTTCATTCTTCGCATGCTGGCGTAACCGCTGGGCCTTTCTTGTGCTTGCCGCAGCCCTGATCGCACTTTCGTTTGTGGCCATTTTTGTACTTACCCAGTTGCTGCAAGCGTTAGGCGCTTCGCCCCAGCTGGCGTCAATGCTGCTGACCCCTGCGGCGCTGATACTGATCAGTATCGGGTATGCAACGCAATACCCGACCTACCGTAGCCTGATTGACGTGAACGAACACACTGTCCCGCCGGCGAATTGAGGCACACTGCCTCCCATGATCCGACTCGAACTGATCGTTGAGCTCAACTACACGATTGACCAGTATGGGGCGGACTTCGTGTTCAACGTGCACGCCGCGCAAACGCGAAGCCAGGTAATTTCCAATGAGAATCTGGCGCTGAGCCAGCCGATCGCACCACAGATGTACACCGACCCGGCCACCGGGAATCGTTACATGCGTGTGCATGCACTTCCGGGTCCATTAAAACTTACCTATTCTGCAACGGTCGATCTGACGCATCATTGTGCTGATGCGTCCCGGCTCGCGGAAGTGCCTGTGTCACAGTTGCCGCTCGAGGTGATCAGCTATATCTACCCGAGCCGCTATTGCCAGTCCGACCGGCTGTACAAGCTGGCGAACAACGAGTTCGGCAGCATGCTGCAAGGTTACAGCCGCGTGCAGGCAATTCGGGACTGGGTGAATAGACGTATCAGCTTCCGCTCCAACACCTCGAATGCGAATACGTCGGCGGTCGATACGTTGATCGAGCAGGTGGGCGTATGCCGCGATTTCACGCATTTGATGATCGCGCTGTGTCGCGCGCTGAACATTCCAGCGCGCTTCACCACCGGCACCGATTACGGCGCCGACCCCGCTCTTGGGCCGCCCGACTTCCACGCCTACGTTGAAGCCTTTCTCGGTGACCGCTGGTACATCTTCGACCCTTCGGGCACCGCGATTCCGATGGGCTTCGTACGCTTCGGTACTGGGCGCGACGCCGCCGACGTGGCGTTCGCCACGATTTTCGGTGGCGTGGTATCAAAAGCGCCGATCATTCGCGCTACCGCGGTGGAAGACACATCGCGCGGAATCGTGCAGCCGCATCACTGCGTTGAAGCGCTGTCGACAGACAGCGTTGGCTAGCGCTTAGTCGCGGCTCGCAAGCGTTGGGCGGAGCTGCCCTGCCTGGTCTGACTCGGCAAACGTTCTTACTCCAAACCTACGTCAGCTTCGCAACCGCCAACGACAGCCACTTCACTCCCTGCGGGCCGAAGTTGATTTGAGCACGCGCATCGTCGCCGTTGCCTTCCAGGTTGATCACCACGCCCTCGCCGAAGCGCGCGTGGTTGACCGACTGGCCGATGCGATAGCCATGTGTAGGTTTCTCGCGTGCAATCCGAATCGACGGCACCACTCCGCTGTCGTGCCATTGACCAAACCTACCCCCCGCGCTCGCTCGCACGCGCGGCGTTAACCACTTGACTGCGCCTTCCGGGAGCTCTTCAATGAAACGCGATTTAATTCCGTAGCGCGTCTGCCCGTGCAGCATCCTGGTCTGCGCAAAGCTGACATATAGCCGCTGCCGCGCGCGCGTGATTGCGACATACATTAGGCGCCGCTCTTCTTCGGGGCCGCCCGGCTCGTTCATGCTGTTCTCATGAGGGAATAATCCTTCTTCGAGTCCGCCGATAAACACTGCGTAGAACTCGAGTCCCTTTGCCGAATGCACGGTCATCAACTGCAGCGCGTCCTGGCCAGCCTGCGCCTGGTTATCGCCAGCCTCGAGGGACGCATGCGACAGAAATCCTGCGAGTGGGGAGAGCTGCGCTGTCTCGGCATCGCTTTGCGCGCCAGGGGTATCGGCTGCGTAGCCCTCCTCCGTCACGAAGGCCGCGGCGGCATTCACGAGCTCGTTCAAATTCTCGATCCGCTCCTCGCCTTCCCTTTCGTTTTGATAATGCGCAATCAGCCCGCTTTGCTGCACCACTTCGCTGACGATCTCGGACAACGGCAGCTCGGCGATCTCCGCACGCATCTTGTCGATCAGCTTGACGAAGGCGTTCAGGTTCGATCCCCCCTTGCCGCTCAATAGGCCGACGGCGGAGTAAAGCGTCTGGCCACCCGCGCGCGCCGCATCGCCGAGCTGCTCCAGCGTCCGCGCGCCAATCCCCCGGGGTGGAAAGTTGACGACGCGCAGAAACGCGGTGTCGTCGGCCGGATTTTCGATCAGGCGCAGATACGCCAGCGCGTGCTTGACTTCGGCGCGCTCGAAAAATCGTAGCCCACCGTAGACCCGATACGGAATTGCGGCGCTGAACAGTGCGTGCTCGATCACGCGCGATTGCGCATTCGAGCGGTAAAGAATTGCGATCTCTCCGCGGCTATGACCTTCGGCGATCAAGCCTTTGATCTCTTCAATCATCCAGGCCGCTTCATAACCGTCCGTCTGCGCTTCGTAAATGCGCACCGGCTCGCCTTCGCCGGCGTCGGTCCATAGATCCTTGCCGAGCCGACGCTTGTTGTTCGAGATCAGCGCGTTGGCCGCATTCAGAATATGCGCGCCCGAGCGATAGTTCTGTTCGAGCTTGATCAGATTCGGCACGCGAAACTCGCGCTCGAAGTCCGCCATATTGCCGACGTTGGCGCCGCGGAAAGCGTAGATCGAGTTGTGCGTGCAGATGCCATTGGCGATGAAGTTGTGCGAATCCTCGACGTCGAGGTCATAAACGGTATGCGATTCGGCGTCATGCAGTTCGACTTCGCGCACGATGTCGTAACCGCCCTTCGCATCGGCTACCGCCATGCCGGCACGGACGTACTGCGCTTGAATCAGCGGCAAATAACCTTTGCCCATCCGTGCGCGCTGAATAAGACGTCCACCCAACACGGCACGCAGACGCGACGCGTCTTCAACCGCGGTGCCGTAATCACGCCGCCAGAACTTAGCGGCCCACCCACCCTTGCCTTCAATGATCGGCCTCATCGCGAAGCCGGCTTCGACCGCCTGGTGCATCGCCGCTTCGTTGCACGTACGTGCATAGATGCGATGGTCAGGTTTGTCACGGCGTGAATCACTGCACATGCTGACGATCACGTCGCCCTCGTCTCCAAACGAAGGGCGGCGCCGATCATCAGGATGTTCAAACGCCAGACCGCGATCTGCCAGAAGCCATTTGGCGGCGCGCTCGGTATTCAGTTCATAGAATTCGCGCGGGACCGCTGCTTCGCCCCTGCGCTTGCGTCCCGCGGTGAATGCACGCATTGGCAAGCCGTACTTCAATGACATTACTGCAAGATCTTCCTGTGCCTCTACGGCGCCTTCGTAGGTGCCGATGATCCAGATCTGCTCTCCTCCCTCCTTCCGTGCGCGGTAGCGGAACCCGGGCGGCAGGTACTTGCTGTGCCGGGCCCGCCGGTGCCCGGCAACCGCGAGGCGGTAGCCCACGCCGGGCTTCATCATCATGTACAGAAAAAATCGCGCGGGCATGTGGCCGACCGCATACCCCGCGAAATGCACGTGCTCAGGTGTTGTCGTCAGCGTTTTGCCCTTTTGGGTGCGAATCGTGACGAGCCGCGTTTGCTCGGTGCGGTAGTGGACGCGCCACACGCGCGATGAGCCCATTTTGCCGCCGCCGATACACGACCTAACGATATTCCCCACGCGGATCTGCTCGACCGGCTTCACTGTCCCGTCACCCATCATCACTTCGGTGCCGGCCACCACACATTGATCGTCGTCGCCGACTGCAAACACCGCGTTATCGGTGCCCGCAAGCTGCTTCAGCCAGGTGTATTGCAAACGGTTCGTGTCCTGGAATTCGTCGACCAGCACGTGGCGAAACCGGTTCTGATAATGCACGCGCAGCATCTCGTTTCGATCCAGGAGCTCGTAGCATCGCAGCAATAGCTCGGCGAAGTCGACCACGCCTTCGCGGTTGCATTGCGCGTCATATTGCGCATACAGCTCGACGAATTTACGGTTGTAATCGTCGTTGACTTCCACCGCGTTTGCGCGCAAACCCGCTTCTTTTGAACTGTTGATGAATTGCTGCACGTTGCGCGCCGGGTAGCGCTCGTCGTCAATATTGTTAGCTTTCAGCAGGCGCTTGATGGCGCCAAGCTGATCCGCTTGGTCCAAAATCTGAAAGGTGGACGGCAACCCCGCATCACGCCAGTGCGCGCGCAGCATTCGGTTGCACAGCCCGTGAAATGTGCCGATCCACATGCCGCGTGTATTGATGGGCAGCATCGCCGACAGCCGCGTCAGCATTTCCTTCGCGGCCTTGTTGGTGAACGTGACCGCGAGCACGCCCTGCGGCGACACTTGCCCGGTTTGAATCAGCCACGCGATTCGCGTAGTCAGCACGCGCGTCTTACCGCTGCCCGCGCCGGCCAGTATCAGCGCTGATTGATTCGGAAGCGTGACTGCGGCGAGCTGCCGCTCGTTCAAATTGGCGAGCAAATTCATACGAGGCGCAAAGTCTAAGGGCAAGCGCTCCCTCATATAGCTCACCATATAATTGTTTGATGAATCCGAGGTACGAACCGCAGGTCATCGAGGCCGAAGCGCAGCGTCATTGGCGCGCGACCAATGCGTATCGCGCGGTCGAGCATGCGACGGGCGCCGACGGCGGAATGAAGCCGAAGTTTTACGTGTGTTCGATGCTGCCATACCCGAGCGGCAAGCTGCACATGGGCCATGTGCGCAACTACACGCTGAACGACGTGTTGTATCGCGTGCAGCGGATGCGCGGCTACAACGTGATGACGCCGATGGGATGGGACGCGTTCGGCCTGCCGTCCGAAAACGCTGCGATCGACAAGAAGGTATCGCCGGCCGCATGGACTTACGCCAACATCGCCGACATGAAGTCGCAGATGGAGCCGCTCGGGCTTGCCTTCGACTGGTCGCGCGAAGTTACGACGTGCAAGCCGGACTATTACGTCTGGAACCAGTGGATGTTTTTGAAGATGCTTGAATCGGGCATCGCGTACCGCAAGACGCAAATCGTCAACTGGGATCCGGTCGATCAGACCGTGCTTGCCAACGAACAGGTCATCGATGGTCGCGGATGGCGCTCGGACGCGATCGTCGAGAAGCGCGAGATCCCCGGCTATTACCTGGCGATTACGAAGTACGCCGATGAGCTGCTCGAAGATCTGAAGCAGCTAGATTGGCCGCCGCATGTGCGCGCGATGCAGGAAAGCTGGCTCGGCAAGAGCGTCGGTGTGAACTTCGGATTTCCGTACGCACTGGATGGCGAACAAAAGCTATTGCGTGTATTCACGACCCGCGCCGACACGATCATGGGCGTCACGTTCGTCGCGATCGCAGCCGAGCACGCGCTCGCTGCACGCCTGGCGCGCGACTCACCCGCACTGGCGGCGTTTATCGCGGCCTGCAAACTCGGAACGACTTCCGAGATCGACGTTGCGACGATGGAAAAGACCGGCGTTCCGACCGGGTTTTACGTTACGCATCCATTGTCCGACGACAAGCTGGAGGTCTGGATTGGCAACTACGTGCTAATGGGCTATGGCGAAGGCGCGGTGATGGGCGTGCCGGGCCACGACGAGCGCGACTTCGAGTTCGCGAAGAAATATGGATTGCCGATCAAGGAAGTGATCGCGGTCGCACCGCACCTCGCACCCACCGACGGCGGGTGCACATTTTCCAGCGACGCCTGGCAGCCCTGGTACGCCGACAAAGAACATGGTGCGTGCGTCAACTCGGGCAAGTACGACGGGCTGATGTACCAAGCCGCGGTCGACGCGATCGCTGCCGATTTAAAGGCGCTCGGCGTCGGCGACAAGCAGGTGCAGTGGCGCTTGCGCGACTGGGGCATTTCGCGCCAGCGCTACTGGGGCACGCCGATTCCGATCATCCATTGCAACGACTGCGGCGTCATCCCGGTGCCCTATGAGGACCTGCCGGTGCTGCTGCCTGAACATCTGGTTCCCGATGGCAGCGGCAATCCGCTGAACAGGTACGAACCGTTCTTGAAGTGCGACTGTCCGCGCTGCGGCAAGGCTGCCCGGCGCGAAACCGACACGATGGACACGTTTGTCGACTCGTCCTGGTACTACATGCGCTATTGCTCGCCCGACAACGCGGGTGCAATGGTCGACCAACGCATCGAATACTGGATGCCGATGGATCAATACATCGGCGGCATCGAGCATGCGGTGTTGCACTTACTTTATGCGCGCTTCTGGACCAAGGTCATGCGTGACATGGGTTTGGTCAAGTTCGACGAGCCATTCAAGCGCTTGTTTACCCAAGGCATGCTGACGGCAGAGTGCTATTACCGCGAAGACGACACCGGCAAGAAGCGCTGGTTCTACCCGAGCGAGATCGACGTCGATTACGACGATCGCGGTCGGCCCGTCAAGGTCACTGCAACGGAAGACGGCGCGCCCGTTTTCTACGGCGGCACTGAGAAGATGTCGAAAAGCAAGAATAATGTCGTCGAGCCGCGCGACATCATCGCTCGCTTCGGCGCTGACACCGCACGCGCATTCGTGATGTTCGCCGGGCCGCCCGACCAGAGCGCACCCTGGTCGAGCTCAAGCGCCGACGGCACGTACCGCTTCCTGCGCCGGCTTTGGACCTTTGGCTTCGAGCATCGGCAAGCAATTGCAGAGGCGGGCGCGTTTGACGAGAGCTCGCTTTCGGCCAGTGACCGACAGCTGCGGCGCGAATTTCACATGCATCTGAAGCAGGCTGACGTCGATTACGAGCGCATGCACTACAACACTGTCGTATCGGCCGCAATGAAGATGCTAAATGCGCTTGAACAGGCGCGATCCGGCAATGGCAATCATGCAATGGCAAGCCCGTCGTTGACGCGCGAAGCAATGGGCATCCTGCTGCGCGTTCTGTATCCGCTGGCCCCGCATATCACGCATTCGCTGTGGAACGAGCTGGGTTACGCACGTGATGGCGAGATCGTCGATGCGCCATGGCCCCTGGTCGACGAATCGGCCTTGGTTCAGGATGAAATGGAGCTAGTCGTTCAGGTCAACGGCAAGGTGCGCAGCTCGATCCGCGTGCCGGCGCACGCCGGCGACGCTGCGATTACGGCGACCGCGCTCGCCGACGCCAACGTCATACGCTTCGTCGAAGGCCGGCCAGTGAAGTTTTCGAAGGTTGTGCGACCCAAGCTTGTCACCATAGCCGTCTGATGCTGCGAGTGCTGTTTGTTGCAGTGATCATTTCCGCAAGTGGTTGCGGTTTTCAGCTGCGCGGCTCGCAAACGTTGCCTATCGAGCGTTTGTATCTGGCGCTGCCTGTCAATTCGCCGATCGGTGCCGAGATCGCGCGTGTGGTGCGCTCATCGACCAACGCCACCGTCGTGACCGTTCGCAAGGACGCGCAGGCGATCGTCGAGCTTCTTGGCGAGCAGCGCGAGCGCGAGGTCCTGTCGATCAACGCACAGGGTCGGGCGCGCGAATATCAGCTGCGGTTGCGCACCACATTTCGCGTCGTCGACCCCGAAGGGATCGAGCTGATCGCACCAACGGCGCTGGTGGCGCGCCGCGATATCGCATTCAACGAGTCGGAATTGCTGGCGAAGGAATCGGAGGAAGCGCTGTTGTATCGCGATATGCAAAGCGATCTGGTGCGGCAGATCGTCAACCGCCTGCAGGGGATTAAATCCAGTGCAAGTTAGAAACGACGCGCTGGGCGGAGTGCTGGCGCGCGCGCAGCGTTCCGGCTCGCTGCCACCGATATTCGTAGTGGCCAGCGACGAGACTCTGCTGTCGCTGGAAGCGCAGGACGCGATTCGCTCGACCGCGCGCGGTCTCGGATACTCCGAGCGCGAGGTGCTGAACGCGGACGCGCGCTTCGACTGGTCAAAGCTGGCAGAGTGCGCGCAAGCACTTTCGCTATTTGCGGAAAAGAAGATCGTCGAGGTTCGCCTGCCGAGCGGCAAGCCCGGTGTTGCGGGCGCTAAGGCGCTCGAAGCTCATGCATTGAGTGGCATCGACGGCGTGACGACGATCGTTTCGTTGCCGCGCCTCGAACGACGCGACCGGCAGGCACGCTGGGTCGATGCATTGGAGCGCGCCGGTGTCATGGTCGATATCGATACCATCGAGCGCGCGCAGTTGCCGCAGTGGATCTCGCACCGGCTCGCCAAGCAGAATCAAAGCGCCGGCCGCGAGGCGCTCGAGTTCGTTGCCGATAAAGTCGAAGGCAACCTGCTGGCCGCGCATCAGGAAGTTGCCAAGCTGGCGTTGCTGTATCCCGCGGGGCAGTTGACGCTCGAACAGGTCGCCGACGGCGTGTTGAATGTCGCCCGATACGACGTTTTTCAATTGCCGATCGCGATGTTGGGTGGCGAAGCGGCGCGTGTGCGCAAGACAATGGCGGGCCTGGAGGCTGAAGGCGAAGCCATTCCATTGGTGCTGTGGGTCATTACAGAGGAATTGCGCACGCTGTTGCGAGTGAAGGCGCATGTCGATGCGGGCCGGCCTTTTTCGGTAG
>DATLMT010000400.1:0-10533 GCA_035537135.1 Burkholderiaceae bacterium
TCTTCAGCTGCGGACACGAATCGAGCAATCTGTTGATGATCGGTGCATCGGCTGCGAGGTGCTCGAAGTTGTCGAGCACCAGCAGCACCTGGCGACTGCGCAGAAAACCGATCACCTGAGTCAGTGGTTCGTCGTTGCCGCTAAGGCTGACACCGAGCTCGCGTGCAAGGCGCCCGCCCAGTTCACTGGCCGATACGACATCTTCAAGCGCAATGAATGCCGCGCCGTCGGCGAACAGCGGCGTGACTTCGGACAGCGCGCGCTTTGCAAGCCGGGTCTTGCCCGCACCACCAGGTCCGAGCACGCACAGCAACCGGCAGTCGCCCTGCGCGAGCAGGGTCGAGATGCGTCTTAACTCGACCGTTCTGCCTATGAAGTCGGTATCGACTGTTTGCGGCACCACAGGCGCTGCCGAACCCAAAGGCGGTGGCGCCGCACCCAGCGAGTCATGCAGGGCTTGCAACTCGGCGCTTGGCGCCAAACCCAGGTCATCGACCAGACGCTGGACGAATTCGCGATAGACATGCTGCGCCTGCCGCGTGTGGCCAGCGCGCGCGAGCCAGGTCATGTGGGCGCGCAGCGCTGATTCGTCCAGTGGATCCGCCTCGAGCAAGCGCGCCGATAGCTCAACCGCGCCGGCCGCATCGATATCAGCGGTCAAGTGGGTAAGGGCAGCGTCGCGCCACGCAAGCCGCAACCGATCGCGCTCGAAATTCAACCAACTGGACCAGGCCTGACTTTGGTCGTCATTAAAACCTGCAAGCAGCTCGCCGCGACGTATCGACAGGGCATCGGCTAGGCGCTGCTCACGCAGCGCATTTTCAAAGCCGGCGACATCGGTCTCAACCTCAAAGCGAAGCGCACCGCCGTGAGACTCGATGCTGCGAGCCCAGGGTAATGATTGCACTCGATGCAGCGTCTTGCGCAGGTTGGTGTAAGCAAGCTTGCTCTCTTGCTCGGGCCAGAACATCGCAGCCAGTTCCGCCCGCCCAACCCACGCCTTTTTCAAAGCGAGCAAGACCAGCAACTGGTGGCGCCGCTCGAAGGGCAGCGCCAAGGATTGGCCGCCGTACTCGACTGTCGGCGAGCCCAACAGAAGCAACCGGATCGTCATCCCAATCCAACGCAGCAGCGAGGAACGCTGGTGCAACGCCTCGCTGCTTAAGTTTCGGTTCAGCCGGCTGCTGATGTTTCTCAGCAAGCCGGCAGCGATTTAAAAGCCGCCCGCCAGCGTTCGAACGTAAACGGGGATTTAAACACTTTTCGAGGAATAAGGATGAAACACATGAAATGCAGTGCCCATGCGCGAGTTGCTGCGCTGGTGCTGGCGGCCGCGGTCACGAGCGCAGCCGCTGCGGCGCTGGCTATCTCTGACCGATCAGGTGGCCAGCGCCGGATACCGGTAGAGGCGACTGCGCCGCTTGGCGGAGTCGCAACTCTTGACGGAGGCGCGCCGCTGCCACCAGTGCCTGCGATTGAAGATCCGGAGCTGTCGCGCACCGATCGCGCAAACGAACACCACGGTTAACCCACCCACTTGGAGAATTCTCAATGAATGCTGTACTGGAAACACTGAGCGCTAAACCGAACTTCGCTGCGATCAAGCAGCGCCAACAGTCCACCTGGTCGAGCGGCGATTACGCCGTCGTCGGCACGACGCTGCAGATTATCGGCGAGTCGCTCGCCGAGGCCGCCGATATCAAGGCCGGTGAACGCGTGCTTGACGTCGCTGCGGGCAACGGCAACGTCACGCTCGCTGCCGCGCGACGCTTTGCGAACGTCACCTCCACCGACTACGTACCCGCTTTGCTCGACAAAGGCCGCGAGCGTGCGCGAGCGGAGGGGCTGAACGTCCGATTTCTCGAAGCGGACGTTGAGAACCTGCCCTTCGAAGACGGCAGCTTCGACGTCGTGGTATCGACACTGGGCTCCATGTTCGCGCCGGATCACGTCCGCACTGCGAGCGAAATGCTGCGTGTGCTGCGCACCGGCGGTCGGATTGGCCTTGCGAGCTGGACGCCGCAAGGATTTATCGGCCGGCTGTTCAAGATCATCGGCGCGCATGTACCGCCGCCGGCAGGTGTGAAGTCGCCGGCGCTGTGGGGGACCGAAGCCCACATACAGGAGTTGTTCGGCGACCAGGCGCAAGAGATTCGCTGCGAGCGGCAGCACTTCAACTTTCGCTATCTGTCCACCGCACACTTCATGCAGATCTTCCGTGACTACTACGGACCGACCCACAAGGCGTTCGGCGCGCTCGATGACGCGGGCAAGCAGGCGCTCGAGCGCGACATCGTCGCAGTGCTCGAGGAATTGAACGTGGCCGGCGCCGCTTCCCTGGTCATACCGAGTGAGTATCTCGAAGTCGTCATCACCAAGGGCTGAGCCGCCATGAAAAGACAATCAATTCTTCTTTGCTGCTCAGTTCTGCTGGCCGCGTGTGCAAAGTCCCCGATCGTCGAGGTGCCCGCAGCGCTCAAGCCGGACGCGAACGAGTCGCTGTCAATGATCGTTCCGGCCAAAGGTGTGCAGATCTACGAGTGCCGCGCCAAGAAGGACGTGGCCGGCTACGAGTGGGTGTTCGTCGCGCCCGACGCCGAGCTCTTCGATACGCGCGGTAACCGCATCGGTCGCCACGGAGCCGGGCCGTACTGGCAGGCGACTGACGGTAGCCGGTTCGTGGGCACGCTGAAACAGCGCGCCGATGCGCCCGTAGCCGGTGCGATTCCCTGGCTGCTGCTAACGACCAAGTCGAACGGGCCCGATGGGTCGTTCAGCAATGTGACCAGTGTGCAGCGAGTGAAGACCGCAGGCGGCATTGCACCGGTCGCCGGCTGTGCGGTCGACTCTGCCGGCACAACCGCGCGAGTGCCGTACACGGCTGACTACTACTTCTTTACTCACTAATTCTCTTACTCAAGGAAATCAAGATGAAACACCTAACACGCAACTGCATCGCCGCCGCGCTGCTCGGCGCCGTCGTCAACGCGAACGCCGACGTCATCACCGACTGGAACGTCAAAGCCGGCGAGATCGTCACCGAGTCCAAGCTTGGTACACCTCCGGCCATTCGCACCATGGCCATCGTGCAAACAGCTGTCTATGACGCTGTGAATTCGGTCGCATCAGGCGCGTCGATCAACGCTGCCGTCGCCTCGGCCAATCGCGTCACGATGACCAAGCTGATGCCGTCGGCGCAGCCGTCGATCGACACCGCGTACCAGGCGGCGTTGGCGCAAATCGCCGATGGCCCGGCGAAGACTGCAGGCGTCGCGGCCGGTGAACAGGCCGCAACCGCGGTGCTCGCGCGGCGTGCCGACGACGGTTCAGCAACGGCGGAATCGTATCGGCCGCATGCGGCCGCGGGCATGTACGTGCCTACGGCGATGCCTGCCGTTACGCAGTGGCCGCAACGCAAGCCGTGGGTGATGTCGAGCGCAGCGCAGTTCCGGCCTGGACCGCCGCCGGCGTTGACCAGCGACGCGTGGGCGCGCGACTTTAATGAAGTCAAATTGCTCGGCGCCAAGAACAGCACGCGACGCAGCCCCGAGCAAACCGAGATCGCGCGCTTCTGGGAATACTCGCTGCCGGCAATCTATTACGGTGTCGTGCGTTCGGTTGCACTCGCACCGGGACGCGACGTGGCGCAGAACGCACGCATGTTCGCAGCAGTATCACAAGCGATGGACGACGCGTTGATCAGCGTGTTCGATGCCAAGTATCAGTACAACTTCTGGCGTCCGGCCACTGCGATTCGCAACGGCGACATCGACGGCAATGCCACCACCGAGCGCGACGCGGCGTGGTCGCCGCTGGTCGATGCGCCGATGCATCCTGAGTATCCAAGCGGACACGCGATTCTTGCCGGGGCGGTGGGCGCTGTGGTGAAGGCCGACATCGGTGCAGGGCGCACGCCGGTGCTTTCCACGTCGAGCCCGAGCGCAAAAGGTGCGACGCGCAGCTGGACGAGTGTCGATGACTTCATGCGCGAGGTGTCGGACTCGCGCGTCTACGCTGGCATCCACTTCCGCTCCGCACTTGATGCCGGCACGGCAATGGGCAAGCGGATCGGTGAGACCACGGTGCAGAAGTTCCAGCAGGCGTCGCATTGAGGTGTGAGCTGCGGGCTGGTTGCTAGAGTTGTGTTCTGTCGGGCATCGCCGGTGACGGTCAGCATGAACTGCACGTTGTGCATGGAAAAGAAGTTCTTGTGTGAGACGTGCAGCCAGCTGACTCCATGGCCGTGCCCGATGGAGCACGATTGCTACATGCCCTGCCCGCGGTGCAACTGCGAAGGAGAGCGGCCTGGAGTCGAGTCGACCTGGCGCGACACGCGCGAGCGCGACTGAGTCGGACTGACTGACTCAGTGCTTTTGCTCCTTGTGCGCGTTGTGCTCAACCTCGGCGGTGTTCAAGGTCATCATCTGTTCGCCGATCCAGATCTTGTCGAGCTCCGTTTCGTTCGGATAAATATGCGTCATCCATCCGAGCGCTAGTGGAATCCAGTATCCGCCTGCGGCCTTGCAGGTGGTTTCATCAGCGATCGAGCCGGCAAATCCGAAGCGTGCATTCGGCCCGTCCCAATCTTTTCGGGGCGCGCCGCTCGGCCAGCCGCAGAAATGCACGTGCCGATGCCAAACGCCCACGCTAAGTGGCACACGCTTGTCCAGTTCGGCGGGCAGCGAGTTTCCGGGTGCGGTGTACATGACGCCGACGGCCTGCATTCCTTTGGGCGTGCGCTTGTAGAGAATCGAGCCCGGCCGTTCGAGGTCGATGCCGCTCTTCTCGTTGCTGGCACGAAAGTGGTGGGTGTAATGCACTTCCTCACCAAGTTTGCCCGTCGGCGCAAACGCCACGTAGCCCTCGGCTTCGGCGTCAGCCACGTCACGATAAGTTTCAAGCACGCGGCGCGCGGCGTCGCGGATCTCGTCGGCCCGCGTCGCATCGCCGGGCTGCGGCGGCTGCCGCACGCTCATCTGCATGTGCTTGCCCATCATGTGCGTCTGCACCGGTGTATCGCTCGACTCTCCGCTGATCCAGCGCAGCACGCGCTGCCATAAAGGCACGCCAGCGTGGGCGGCCGTTGCGACCAGAAGTGCCGCGAGTGCCGCGGCGACGATGCGATGGCGGCGAGTCATAGGACTTCCTCGTTCCGATTTGCGTCAGTGTCAATGCTGATATAGAGCGGCGGCACTGTGTGTGTCGTTTGGTGTCACACGTGTCGTGGGTGACACGCGGAATGCGCAGGCGCTTGAAGCGAGCGCAGTTGCCTAGCGTGTGCCGGCGTCTTCAGACGCCGCTTTGACCGGCGCATGCTGAAGGCGCTCGACCAGATCGGCGGTAACAAGCTCTGCCGTCATCGCCGCCAGCTTCATTCGCATCAGCACCGCGTACACCGTCCGGCTGTGTCCGCGCGCTGTCAGGCGGTCGAGCTCGCACGCGAGTCGTTCGACGTCTTTGCAAAGCTGAATGATTCGATCGGACATCATCACTTTCGCCAGGGCATTCAATTTCATGCCGCCCATTTAATCGATGCGATGCCAGTGTGTGGCCGATCAGGTCCCCCGATTACGTCGATAAGCAAGGGATTCGAATTCACCAAAAAGCGGGGGATTTGCGCGTGTCTTCGCTCGTACCATCAACGGTGCCGGGACTGAGGGCTTGGTTGGCGACCTGTATGGAGCGCGGAACGCGGTTTTGTCCGTACGCGGGCCCATCCGCCGCAACCGCTAAGATTCCAGCGTGCCGTGTCGACACGTCCTGAGGAGGGAGCCATGCATCAGAAATCAGCCTTGAAGTGGGTAGCAGGTGCTGCCGTGCTGTTGACGGCGGCGGTCAGCGTGCCGGCGCATGCCGGCAAGACGCTGGATACGATGAAACAGCGCGGCGTTCTTACATGTGGCGTCAATGTCGGAGTCGCCGGTTTTTCGGCGGCCGACAGCCAGGGCAACTGGACCGGGCTCGATGCGGACGTCTGCAAGGCGTTGGCCGCCGCAGTGCTGAGCGATCCGAACAAGATAAAGTGGGTCCCTCTGACCGCACAAGCACGGTTTACCGCATTGCAATCGGGCGAGGTAGATATCCTGTCTCGTAACACTACGTGGACGCTGACGCGCGATGCATCGCTCGGCCTCGACTTCACCGGCGTGACCTACTACGACGGCCAGGGCTTCATGGTGCCGAAGAAAACCAAGATCACGAGTGCCAAGAGCCTAAAAGGGGTCGACGTGTGCGTGCAGTCGGGCACCACGACTGAAAAGAATCTGAACGACTACAACAAGAGCAATGACTTGAAAATGAAGCCGGTCGTGTTCGAAGGTCTGGAAGCTTCAATCAAGGCATTTTTCTCGGGCCGCTGCCAGGCGTACACGACGGACGCTTCGGGCCTGGCGTCGATTCGCAACAAGGAAGCGAGCAATCCCGACGATTACGTGATCCTGCCCGACCTGATATCGAAGGAGCCGCTCGGACCGTCTGTCCGCCGCGGTGACGACGAGTGGTTTGCGATCGCCAAATGGGTTGTGTTTGCGCTGATTGAGGCCGAGGAGTACGGAATTACTCAGGCGAACGTCGACAAGATGAAAGAGAGCAAAGACCCAGCGGTGCAACGCATACTCGGCACCGGCGAGGACATGGGCAAACTGCTCGGGCTCGACAAGGAATGGGCGTATCGCGCAATCAAGGCGGTTGGCAATTACGGCGAGATCTTCGAGCGAAACGTCGGCCCGAAGTCGGCGCTGAAGCTGCCGCGCGGTCTGAATAACCTATGGAATAAAGGCGGCATCATGTACGCGCCGCCGATTCGATAACAAGCGGCTTACGGCCGTTGATATTGAAGAGCCCTCCTTCGCAAAATCGAAGGAGGGCTTCGTATGGCTCAAGGAATGTCGCCAAAGCCCGCGCCACAACGGCGCCGTTGGTCGTGGCGCAGCCAGGCATTCCGCGGCGTGGTCTATCAGATTGTCGCTGTCAGCGTTATTGCGCTCGTCGCTTGGTTCCTGACTTCGAACACGCTGACCAATCTTCGTATCCGCGGCATTCAAAGCGGCTTCGATTTCTTGACTCAGCCCGCGGGCTTCGGCATCGGCGAGACGGTCATTGAATTCGATTCGAGCAACGCGTACTGGAAAGCATTCCTGGTCGGGCTGACGAACACGCTGCGCGTTGCGATCATCGGAATTCTGGTTGCGACGGTGTTGGGCACCGCGATCGGCATCGGACGTCTGTCAAGAAATTTTCTGTTGCGCGGCGTGTGCACGGCGTACGTCGAACTCTTTCGCAACATTCCGGTGTTGCTGCAGCTGCTGATGTGGTACCTGCTGCTGAACGAGCTGTTGCCGCCGACGAGCGAGGCGCTCAACCCGGCGCCCGGGATGTATTTGTCTAAAGGCGGGTTTGCATTTCCGGTGCCGGTGTGGACGCCCGGATTCGGATTGATACTGGCAGGCGCGCTTGTTGGCGCTGTGTTGGCACACCTGTACCGCGGCTGGGCGCACGCGCAGTTCGCCTTGACCGGACACGCGCGACCCGTATTCTGGCCGGCACTGGCGATCATCGTCGGCGCCGTCGCTGCCAGTTGGTTTGTCGCCGGGACGCCGACCGCGCTCGACATGCCTGAGAAGACCGAGTTCAACGTGGTCGGCGGCGGCGCAGTGACGCCCGAGTTCCTTGCGCTGACACTCGGCCTTGCGATCTACACGGCTGCGTTTATCGCCGAGATCGTGCGCTCTGGCATCCAGGCAGTGCCGTGGGGACAGATCGAAGCTGCGAGCTCGCTCGGCCTGAGCCGCAACAGGCAGCTCAAGCTGGTGCTGTTGCCACAGGCGCTGCGCGTGATCATTCCGCCGCTGACGAATCAGTATTTGAACCTGACGAAAAACTCGTCTTTGGCGGTCGCAATCGGATATCCCGACCTGGTGTCGATTTCGAACACAACGCTGAATCAGACTGGCCGTGCGGTCGAGTGCATCACGATCATCATGGCGGTGTACCTGACGCTGTCGCTGTCGACCGCGGCGCTGATGAACTGGTACAACGCGCGCGCCGCGATCAAGGAACGATGAGCGCTGTATCTGCAGATTCTGCGGGCGCGCTTGCGCCGATTGCTGCACGGCCAGCGCCGGTGGTAACGCGCGGCGTGTTGGCCTGGATTCGGCGCAATTTGTTTGGGGGTCCCGGTGGCACGCTCGCGACGCTGACGATCATCGCCGCATTGTTCTATTACGTGCCGGGGATCATCGAATGGGCAGTCGTCAACGCCGTTACGCGACCCGACAACACGGCGTGTCGCGCGCTCGATGGAGCCGGGGCGTGCTGGGGTGTGATCGCCGAAAAGTATCGGTTGATTCTGTTCGGGCGTTATCCGTTTGACGAGCAATGGAGGCCGTTGGCGGCCACCGCGCTGATGATGGCGATGCTGGTGGCAAGCTGCACGCGTCCTTTGTGGAGCCGGTGGTTGCTGGTCGCGTGGGTAATTACCTTTGCCGTGTTCTTTTCTCTGATGCGCGGTGGCCTTTTCGGTCTGTCTGCAATCGAGACCGATCGTTGGGGCGGGCTGCCGTTGACGCTGCTGCTTTCGACCATCGGCATCGCTGCGGCGTTTCCGATCGCCGTCGTCGTCGCACTCGGCCGGCGTTCGCACTTGCCCGCGCTGCGCACGATCTGCATCGTTTATGTCGAACTGATCCGCGGCGTGCCGCTGGTCTCGGTGTTGTTCATGGCGTCGTTCATGTTTCCGTTGTTCATGCCGCAGGGGGTGACCGTCAACGTGCTCGTGCGAGTGCTGGTCGGCATCACGCTGTTTGCGGCGGCGTATCTGGCTGAGGTCGTGCGCGGCGGACTGCAGGCGATTCCAAACGGGCAACACGAGGCGGCAGCGTCGCTTGGACTCTCGTACTGGCAGACGCAGCGCAAGATCATTTTGCCGCAAGCGCTGCGGCTCGTGGTGCCCTCGATCATGAACAGCTTCATCAGCACGTTCAAGGACACCTCGCTGGTCACGATCGTCAGTTTGTACGAGCTCACCGGCTCGGTGACGCTGGCGCTTTCCGGCGATTCCAATTGGCGCGCGTTCTTCGTCGAGGCATACCTGTTCATCGCCGCTATCTACTGGATGTTTTGCTTTTCGATGTCGCGCTACAGCCAGTGGGTTGAGCAGCATTTGAACATCGGGCACAGGCGCGCATAAGTGGCCGACAACATCATCAGCTTCGAGAAGGTCAACAAGTGGTACGCGCAGTTTCACGTGCTGCGCGATATCGACCTTGCGGTGGCGTCCGGCGAGCGGATCGTCATCTGCGGCCCATCGGGCTCCGGCAAGTCGACGCTGATCCGCTGCATCAACCGCCTGGAAGAACATCAACAGGGGCGGCTCGTGGTCGACGGCGTCGAGCTATCGGACGACGTCAAGGCAATCGAAGCAATTCGCCGCAAAGTGGGCATGGTTTTTCAGCAGTTCAATCTGTTTCCGCATCTGACCGTGCTCGAAAATCTGACGTTGGCTCCAATGTGGGTCACTGGAGTGCCACAGAAAGATGCCGTGGAACGGGCAATGGCGCAGCTGACACGCGTGCGCATTGCCGAGCAGGCACAGAAGTATCCGATGCAATTGTCCGGCGGTCAGCAGCAACGCGTCGCGATTGCACGCGCGTTGTGTCTGACGCCGAAGATCATGTTGTTTGACGAGCCCACGTCAGCGCTGGACCCGGAGATGATCAAGGAGGTGCTTGACGTGATAATCGAGCTCGCGGGCCAGGGGATGACGATGATCTGTGTCTCGCACGAGATGGGTTTCGCGAAATCGGTCGCCGACCGTGTGATTTTCATGGACCTGGGCCAGATCATCGAACAGAACACGCCGGAAGAGTTCTTCAGTCATCCGAAGAACGAGCGCACGCGCGATTTTCTGTCAAAAATACTCAGTCATTGAATATGTTCATTGCTGCGTGTCAACGGTTTTAGTTGCCACGGCGTCTATGCTGAATCCTGCAGCACACCTTTTTGAGGAGTCGCCGTGAATTTTCTAAAGCCCCACATGCTGCTGGCATTGTTGTTTTCTCTGTTTGCTTCGATGGCGCATGCCGAATGGCAGCTGTTGCCGGGTCAAGCCACGGCCGTCGGTGTCGGTGCGCGCGGTGATGCGTGGGTGCTCGGCGTCGATCGCGTCGACGGCGGTCACTCGATCTATCGCTGGGTGGGGAACGACTGGCAGATCGTGCCCGGCGGCGCCGTTCGGATCGATGTCGACCCGCAGGGCAATCCGTGGGTAGTCAACTCTTACGGAAACATTCTGCGGATGGGTCCGTCTGGGTGGCAACCGCTCCCGGGACAGGCGCGCGACATTGGCATCGGTGCCAATGGCTCGGTGTGGGTGATTGGCGTCACACCCGTAGCCGGCGGATTCATGATCTATCGCTGGAATGGCCGCGACTGGGATGTTGTGCCGGGCGGCGCAGTCAGTATCGACGTCGACCCGCGCGGAAATCCATGGGTGGTCAATGATGTCGGCGACGTATTTCGATACGAGCGCGGCAC
>DATLMT010000401.1:0-7571 GCA_035537135.1 Burkholderiaceae bacterium
GCTGACGACGCGCACTCTTGAGTGTGCCATCGGCGTTGACGGCAATCCTTGTGAAAACGCTGCTTCAATGTCCAGTCGAATCTCTCCCGACGCCTCCTTTGCACATTCCAGAGCGGGTGCATCGGTGATGCGGACATCATTCTCGAAGCGCGACTCGACACCTTTCAACGCAAGCTGTGCCTGCACCTGAGGGCGCGAGCCGTGCACCACCAGCAGCCGAATTCCCATCGCATTCAGCAGCGACAAATCCTGCACCAGCGCTACCAAGTGGCCGGCTTCGATTAGGCCACCGGCGAAACCCACGACGAACGTCCGACCGCGGTGCGCGTGAACGTATGGGGCAACTTCGCGCAGCCAGGCAACGAATCGCGCATGATCGCCGCTTGGTAACGTCAAAGCGATCGGTGCAGCGGTGGCAGCATCGTTCATTCGCAAAAGTATACTTATCGATGTTTCCAACCGTAGAGATTCTCCGATGACAACGCCGCGCTGACTGCGGCGAACCGATGCAGCCACCGATTCCCGACAACGCGCAAGGGCCGCACCGGCTCACCCGTCGTCGCGCACCGCTGCCGGTCATTACATTTCCAGAAGATTTTCCGGTTTCCGGCGCGCGCGAGGAAATCGCTCGCGCAGTTGAATCGAATCAGGTCGTCATCGTCAGCGGCGAAACAGGCTCCGGCAAGACGACTCAGCTACCGAAGATCTGTCTTGCGCTGGGACGGGGTGGCGATGGCCTGATCGGGCATACGCAACCGCGGCGAATTGCGGCGTCGAGTATTGCAAAGCGTATCGCGGCAGAGTTGGGCACGGAGCCAGGCAAGGTCGTCGGCTACAAGGTGCGCTTTACCGACCGCACCCAGGCAGGCGCGTCGATCAAACTAATGACTGACGGCATCCTGCTCGCAGAAATTCAGGGCGATCCGCTGCTAAAGGCATACGACACGCTGATCATCGACGAGGCGCACGAACGATCGTTGAATATCGACTTTTTGCTTGGCTACCTGCGTCAATTGGTGCCGAGGCGACCTGATCTGAAGGTCATCATCCCGTCGGCGACGATTGACGCGCAGCGCTTTGCGCAACACTTCGCAAGTGACGGTGTCCCGGCGCCAATCATTGAAGTCTCCGGGCGGCTGTACCCGGTCGAGCTGCGCTATCGCCCATTGATCGACGCAGAGCGCGCAGACGACGTCGATGACCGCACGCTGATGCGGGCGATCGTCGATGGGGTCGACGAGCTGGCCGGCGTCGGAAGCGGCGACGTGCTGGTGTTTCTGCCGGGTGAGCGCGAGATTCGCGAAGCCGCTGAAGCGTTACGCAAGCATCATCCGGCCGGCGCCGAAATCCTTCCGCTATTTGCGCGCTTGTCGGCCGAGGAGCAGGAGCGTGTGTTCAAGCCGACATCGCGCGCGCGACGCATCGTGCTCGCCACCAATGTTGCCGAGACCTCGCTGACGGTGCCCGGAATTCGCTACGTGGTCGACACCGGGCTTGCACGCGTGAAGCGATACTCCTATCGCAACAAGGTCGAGCAGCTACAGGTCGAGCCAATCTCGCAGGCGGCGGCGAATCAACGCGCCGGCCGCTGCGGCCGTGTGGCCGACGGCGTTTGTATTCGCCTTTATGGCGAGGATGACTACACGAAGCGCGCGCGATTTACTGATCCTGAAGTGCAGCGCTCTTCGCTGGCCGGCGTCATCTTGCGGATGAAGTCGCTTGGGCTGGGCGACGTTGCGCAGTTTCCTTTCGTCGAGCCTCCGCCCGGACGCGCGATCGCCGACGGCTACCAGTTGCTGGCCGAATTGAATGCGGTCAATGCGCGCAATGAACTGACGCCGGTCGGCAAAGAGCTTGCGAAGCTGCCGCTCGATCCGCGCGTCGGCCGCATGCTGCTCGCCGCACGCGATCAGCAGTGCCTGCAAGAGCTGCTGATAATTGCCGCCGCGCTTTCGGTGCAGGACGTGCGCGACCGCCCGCTGGAAGCGCAGGAAGCCGCCGACAATGCGCACCGCCGCTTTGCCGACGAAAAGAGCGATTTTTCGTCGCTGCTCAAGCTGTGGAAATTTGTGCAGGACAGGATTGATCATAAGAAATCGAATCGCAAGCTGACAGAAGAGTTAAAGAGCCACTTCTTAAGCCCGCGCCGGGTTCGCGAGTGGATTGACGTGCACACCCAGCTAATGACGATCGCGGCGGAGCACGGTTGGCGCAACAATTCGGTAGCGGCGACGTTCGAACAGGTTCACGTTGCATTGCTCGCTGGCTTGCTTGGCAACATTGGCAGCCGCGTTGCTGACGCCCAGCGCGGCGAGCCGCCGTACGCGGGAGCGCGCGGAATTAAATTTTTTGTCTGGCCTGGATCGGCGCTGATTAAGAAAGCGGGTCGATGGATCGTGGCCGCCGAGCTCGTTGAGACGTCTCGGTTATATGCACGGACGGTCGCGACGGTCGAGCCGGCCTGGGTGGAACGCGTCGGGGCGCATCTTTTAAAGAAAAGTCACAGCGATCCGCATTGGGAGAAAAAACGGGCCGAGGTGGTCGCCTTCGAGCGCGCAACGCTTTATGGATTGGTTATATACGCGCAGCGCCGAGTCGCCTTCGGTTCGATCGATGCAAACCTGGCGCGCACGCTGTTCATTCGCGAAGCGCTCGTGCAGGGTGAATTTGAGACACGTGCACCGTTTCTGTCGCACAACCTGAAGCTGATTCGCCAGATTCGCGAGCTCGAGCATAAGACGCGGCGGCTCGACGTGCTGGTCGATGAAGAGCTGATCTTCGCGTTTTACGAACACTTGATACCACCTGGAATAAGCACCGCCGTCGATTTCGAAAGCTGGCGTGTCGAAGCGGAGCGCAGCAATGCGAAGCTGCTTTTTTTATCGCGCGACGAAGTGATGCGGCATCAAGCCGCGGGCATCACGACCGATCTGTTTCCCAAGCGAATCACTTTGCGCAGCGTTGCAGGCAAGCTGCAGTTGCCGCTGGACTATCACTTTGAGCCCGGCAACGCGCGCGACGGCGTCACGATGACCGTGCCGCTCGCCGCGCTGAATCAGGTAGACCCCGAGGAATGCGAATGGCTGGTACCGGGGATGTTGAAGGAAAAGGTGCACCTGCTGCTGAAATCGCTGCCGCAAAAATTGCGCCGTCATCTGGTGCCGCTTCCCGAATACGCAGCAGCGTTCGTTGAGCGTGCCGGCGCGCGCGCCGAGCAATCGTTGATCGGCGCGTTGATACAGGACATCAGAACTGAGGGGGGCATTGTCTGCGACCCCGCCGATTTCAGGCGCGAGTCATTACCCGCACATCTGCAAATGAACTTCAAGGTGATTGACGAGCAAGGTCGGCAACTGGCCATGGGCCGCAACCTCGCGCAGCTGAGGTCTGAGCTCGGCGAACAGGTACGCGCGACGTTTCAGCGCGTCGTTGAGCGCGACGACAGCGTTGCCGAAAAGCGGCAAGATGGCATCGTCGATTGGGACTTTGGCGAGCTGCCGGAGGTGCTCGAGGTACAGCGCGCGGGCCAGACACTGGTCGGCTATCCGGCGCTCGTCGATCATGCCACGCATTGTTCGATCGAGGTATTCGATACGCCCGCGCAAGCCGGCACACATCATCGGGCCGGCTTGCGCCGATTGTTCCAGTTGCAATTGAAGGAGCAGGCCAAGTTTCTGCTGAAGAGCCTGTCGAACCTCCAGATGACTCAGGTGCGCGCCTCGACGGTTGCATGGCTTGAGGCTGCGTTTCCCAGCTACGAACAACTTCGCGAAGACATTGTGACGGCTGCATTTGATCGCACGTGCCTGAGCTTGCCATTGCCGGCGGACCGGTCCGCGTTCGTTCAGCGCAAGGAAGAGGCGCGCAGCAAGCTCAGCCTGATTGCGCAGGAGCTGGCACGACTCGTGGCAGCGATGGTCGATCAGGCGGCTGTACTTGCACGCAAGCTGCAGGCGCTGAAGTCGTTTGCGCGTTTAACCGCCGACGTCGAGCAGCAGCTGTCACAACTCTTCACGCCAGGGTTCATCGTGACCACGCCGCCGCTGCAACTCGCCCAGTTTCCTCGCTATTTAAAGGCGATCGAATTGCGAGCCGACAAGGTGAAGAGCGATCCAGCGCGAGACGCAGCCAAGACGGGCGAGATTCAGTCGCTTGCGAATCCGTGGCAGCGCGCGCTTGTCGCGCGGAAAGGCGTCAGTGATCCACGGCTCGACGAGTTTCGATGGCTGCTCGAAGAGCTGCGAGTCTCACTCTTCGCGCAGGAATTGAAGACGCCGATGCCGGTGAGCATCAAGCGTTTGCAGAAGTTCTGGGAAAGTGCGAGCCGGTAACGTCGGCCCGCGGCCGGTCGATCAGGTGGTCGATTTCGAATCGCTTCGATTCGGTCCGCGCCGAATGCCGCGCTGGTCGTCCGGACCCTTTTCGATATCGAAGCTGAATTCGCGGACCAGTTTCCCATCGATGTACACGCGCATTTTGTGTGCGCCGATCGGATCGCCCGGTGCGTAACGCCATTCGTTCGCGATAAAGCCAAGCCGGGTTGGAATGATGCGCTCGGTGACCGCCGTCTTGCGATCGGGTGAGATGCTGAAAATTCCCATCGCTTCGCCCGGACCCCACGTCGGCGGCGCCTCTGGCAGTTCAAATTCCTCGCGCCACACAACGGTGGGCTTGCTTGTTTTGAAAAGTATGTACCAACCGTACGGTGCGGCGGGTATCGCCGGAAATTTGTCCGTTTCGTACAGCAGACGCCGGCCGGCAGGATCTGCGCCGAAAACGCCGAACTGTGCTGTCATCACCTGGACGTCGACGGCTGGTGTCTGGGCCGAAGCGGCAGGCGTTTTCAGATCTCCGCTGGATGGCGCTCTGTTTGTGCCGTCCGACGCAACTTGCGACGCGCAGCCGGCGGTCACCAACGCGGCAGCAAAGACACTGATGAAGTTAACGCCGGATGCCATCGTGTACCTCCGAAATAACGGCCGGTGCTTGCAGGCCATTTGATTAAATCATAGAAACAGACGGTGCATCCCTCAGAAAGGTCCACTAGCGCCTACCGTCCTTGCGCTTTGGACCAGCAAAACGCATACGCGTTGCGCACGTTTCTTCTTTTCTCGTTGCAGCGTCAATTAGAATTTAAGTCATAACGCAAGATCGGGGTAAGGGCCAATAAAAATGGGTTTGTGCATGTACGGCACGCGCTGAGGGGTGTGCGTGACGGCGCCACAACAGTGCGTGCGCTTTGGATTGGTGATTGTCGGCGACGAAATTTTGTCCGGCAAGCGCCAGGACAAGCACCTGGTCAAGGTCATCGAATTGCTCGGTGCCCGCGGCCTTCAGCTCGCGTGGTCGTATTACATTGGGGACGATCGCGATGCGTTGATTGCGCTTTACAAACGCACGTTCTCCAATGGGGATGTGGTCATCAGTTGTGGCGGTATCGGCGCCACACCTGATGATCACACGCGGCAGGCGGCTGCCGCCGCTCTTGACGTGCCGCTGCAGTTGCATCCGGAAGCCGCCGCGCTGATCGGCGAGCGCTGCGCAGAAATGGCGCGCAAGGGACACGGCAGCGCCGACATGAGCACGCCCGAGAATCAGCAGCGGTTAAAAATGGGTGAGTTTCCTTCGGGCGTGCAAATCATCCCGAATCCGTTCAATCGCATTCCAGGGTTCTCCGTCCAAAACCATTGGTTCTTGCCGGGCTTTCCCGTCATGGCATGGCCGATGATCGAGTGGATTCTTGATACCCACTATGCGCAATACTTCAACAGTCATTCGCGCGTCGAGCGCTCAATGATTGTTTTTGAAGTGGCTGAATCGTTGCTGACGCCGCTGATGGAGGACGTCGAGTTGCGCTTTCCGGGGGTGCATTCGTTCAGTTTGCCGTCGGTGGGCGATGGCGCCGATGGCAAGCCAGCGCGGCGGCACGTCGAGCTGGGAGTGCGTGGCGCCGACGAATCCATCATTGACCGTGCGTTCGGCGAGTTGCGTTCAGGCGTGCTCGCGCTGGGTGCAGAGGTTAGCTTGTAATGATGAAGGATCGCCCTTCGCTTGGCGCTGTGTCGCAGGGTCGCTGGAGGTTCGGTGCCCGTCATGCACTCGTTGTCTTCGTTGCATCTGTGATTGCGATGGGTGTTCGGAATCTGCTGACGCCCTGGCTTGGCCCCGACCTGCCGTTCGTCACTGCGTTTCCAGCAGTCGCGATCGTGGCGTTTTTTTCAGGCATCACGGCAGGCGGCATCACGGCGCTTGCGTGTGCACTATGGACGCTGACGCCGTGGCTCCCGCCTTACCCAGGGCCGGGCTTTGGCTGGCAGGAAATTGCCACGTTCATTCCTGCGGCGTTTGTGGTGGCGTTTTTCAGCGGGCAAGGCCGCGATGAAGCTGCTGCTGCGGTAACGGCGGCCGCAGAGGCTCAATCGACTGAGCTCACAGTGCGCTCCCTGCGCCTATCGATGTTGATGGCGTTCGTGTTGCCGACTCTGTTGTTCGCGGTGACCGCCTGGATCTCGTATGGGCGTTCGTTCGACGACGCTCGACTGCGCGTCGATCGCGAAGCGCGCATCGCGCAGGAACACGCCTCGAAGATCATGGAAAACAACGAGTCAATGGCCGGTGCTGTGGTCGACTTTCTGGCCCCGCTCGCGCCGGAAGAGGTACCCGCGCGCGAGCGTGAGTTGCATGGCAAGCTCGTTGCGCTCAGTTCGAGCCTCGAACAGGTGCAATCCATGTGGGTGCTGGATGCGGCCGGCAAAGCAGTCGCGTCGCGCCGGTTCTTTCCGGTGCCCAAGATCGACGCGGCCGATCGCGAATACTTTCGCTGGCACCAGACGGGACGCCCGGGAATCTACATCAGCGAGCCGCGTGTCTCTCGCACTACCAATGAACGATTCTTTGACGTGTCGCGGCGCTGGGACCACGGCGGCAACTTTGCTGGTGTTGTTTCGATTTCGTTGTATCCAGCGTACTTTGCCGAGTTTTACCGCGGCATGGCGCTCGATACGCCGGGGCTGACGGTGATGATGGCACGCAGCGACGGGGCGGTGATCGCGCGCTGGCCGGCAATATCCGGCGAAGGGTTGCGCCTGGATTCCAGCAGCGCGCTGTTGAAGGCGATGGCAGCCGGTGAAGTACAAGGACGAATCGAAGGTGTGTCGTCGGTGGACGGAACGGACCGCATCAACGCCTTTCGCCGGCTGGAGCGCTATCCGATCTACGTGCTCGCCGGTGTCGACCGTGATTCGATCATCGCGGGATGGCAGCGCCAGTTGGCGCTGCTCGCCGCGTTTACGTTTCCTATTGCAATGGCGCTGCTGTATGTCATGTGGGTGGCGTTGCGCCGTACACGCCGGGAGCTGACAGCGCAGCAAAGCCTGCAGCGCGAGATCGAACAAAGAGCGCGCGTCGAAACGACACTGCGACATGTGCAAAAGCTCGAGGCGCTTGGGAGATTGACCGGTGGGGTAGCGCACGACTTCAATAACTTGCTGACAGTCGTCAACAACAATTTGCACTTAATGCGCCGTCTCAACCCTAGTTTGGCGAACAACCAGCAGCTGGCGGCAATGGGG
>DATLMT010000402.1:0-5504 GCA_035537135.1 Burkholderiaceae bacterium
GTGCCGCGCGCGCAAGACTCGACAGCAACCGGTCTTCGGCGTGTTCGAGGGCGCGATCTGCATCCGGGAAAAACTGCGTATCGGCAAGCCGGTCGTGAACATCCATGTCGCGGATCATGCGCATGCGCGGGTCCCCGCGCACGCGCAGCCCGGCAAACAGCAGCGTCCTGCCGGCGCGCCGCACCGCGTCGGCGGCGTGCAGCAGGACGCGCGCGCCGCTTGCATCGACTTCGCTGACGCGCTCGAAGTCGATGACGATCTGGTCCGACACCTGAACCAGCCGCTCGATCTCCTCGTCCGCCGATTCTGCGGTGCCGAAAAACAACGCACCGTCAAGTTCGAGCAGCGCGATTCGCGCGCCATGGGTTCGCAGCAACTCGGCCTCGCCAGCCGGGCGCACCTTGCGTGAGGTGCGACGATCGGCATGGACAATCTGACGAATCGGCTGCTTGATGTTGCTTCGGATGAACATCAGGATAGCCACCAGCACCCCTACCCCGATCGCGAGTGGCAGCGAAACGAAAACCACGATTCCCGCCACCAGAAGCATCACTCCATAGCTCTGCGCCAACGCACGCGGCAGACGCCACTTGAACATCTGGCGCCATAACACTCCGGTGGCTTGTCGGGTCCACGCGTCGACCAGCGAGTAAGCAACCGCAGCGAACACGCCAGCAATCGCAGCCATCGGCACATAGGTCATATACCGCAGGCCAAAAGCGAGCGCGAGCAGCAGCCCGATCGCAAAGATAAGGCGGGACATTCCCGTGGTGCCGCCCGCATCCACACTCACCTTGGTGCGTCCGACTGCGCCAGCACTCGGCAACCCGCCCATGAATCCCACCGCTACGTTCGCGAAACCCTGCTGCAGCAACGCCCGTCCGCGGTCTGTGCGCTGATGCGTCAACTCATCGATGGTGGAACCCGCGAGCGCTGTTTGCAGGCTTGACACGAACGCCGCGGCAGCAGCGAACTGGATCAGTAACCATAACTTGTCGCGCAACAAGCCATCGCCCAGGCGTTCGAAAAGCGGCGCAACCGAATCGATGCCTGGCCAGGCGAAGCGCGGCGCGTCGAACAGCGGGCCCAGCGCGCCTGCGACCGGCGTCAAAGTCAATGCATGGTGCAACGCTGTAGCAGCCAGCAACGCGGTCAGATAAGCCGGCACACGGCGCGTCCACCGCGGAGGACGCACGGCGAGCACCAGCGCGACGAGCCCCACAAACAGTGCCAGGGGCTGCGTGTTTCGCCAATCAGCAGCCCCCTGTCCGACGGGAAGACCGAGCAAATGCGGCAGCATCGCCACCACCATCAGGACGGCGACGCCATTCATGTATCCAGCATGGACCGGATAAGGGACGTAGCGGACCAGACCGCCAAGCCTCGATATTGCAAGCAGCACCTGCATCACACCGGCGAGGACCACGCCGAAGGCGATGAAGGCGAGGAGCAGCGGAATCAGCGCTTGCCCGTCTGCCGCGAGAAATCGGGGATCGACAATAAGCGCAGCGATCAGCGCCGGCACTAGCAAGGCAAGCGCTGCACTTGATCCGCTTAACAGAGGCCCTCGCCCGCCGGCCGCCGCGGTCGCCGCGTTCGCGAGCGCAGCAGTGCAAACACCGAGCACGAAACCGAGCTGTGCCTGCTCCGGTCCTAGGCGCGAGAAAGCTATCAGGCCGTAGCTGCCCTCTACGGCCAGCAGCACGACCGCGGCGGTGAGACCGCCGACGATGTCGCCACGCGCGGCACCCTTGGAGTGCAACAGAGAGCTCCACCACCCACCCTGCACTCCAACAGCCGTCACCGCCTCCCTCGCACTGCAACCAGGCTCAAGCACTGGACTCGCTTGTTATCGGACTGGGAGGATCTCCCGTTTCCCACGCGAAGCGTTTGAGGATACCAAGGGTCTGGCGCCCAGGGCGTTCCGCAACTGTGACATCGGCGGCGATTATCGAAAGGAGGTCATCCGAACTGATTGACGTATACCATGTGCTCGCTTGAAGCTACCGAGCTGGTCGGGAATGGATATCAAAAGAGGACGGAAAATGCGCTGGGGGAAAAGAGTCACGGTTTATGGCGCCGGGTTATTTATCGCGGCGGGTTTCGGCTTAGCGCCATTCGAAGCGCAGGCAGTTCGCTCCGACAACATCGAGGTGAAGGTGACATCGAGCACCTCCAGCCTCTCGTTGGGAAAACCTGGTGCATTCACCTTCTACATCGCGAATCAGACGAACGGCACGATCAATAGCGTTCGCTTCCGAGCCACCCTAAGCGCCGGGGAGTTTGCGGAAAGCAACCCCATCAACAGTGGCGCTCCGGCCTCGTGCACGCGGGTCGATCCTCAAAACATCGACTGCAGCGTCGGTGGCGGCATTGCCAACTTCGGGTACACGACATTCGACTTCGCATTCACCGCTCCTGCGTCGGGAACGCAGGTCATCCTCAACTGGAACGTCCGCTTCGGGCAGGGGCATTCGGAAAACTTTATCCGGACGGGTTCAACCCCGGGCGCGGAGCCGACCACCGTATCGTTGATAGCAGATAGCACGACGAAGGCTGAGGCCTACATACCGGCTGCCGGCGGGCCTTCAGACCTTTTCACCGGCACTGCGATTCCTGGGACGGACGACCCATTCACCGTCAAGATGGTCGTTGATCCGACCGCAAACAAGGTGATCACCGGACGCATCGACGAGTCCGTCACCTGCCTGCAGCCAACGCACAAGTGCGTGAAACTCAATGTCCTGAGAAAGGAAACGCAAAGCAACGGTGAGCTGCTGTTCTTCCCCGCCGCGTTCACAGGCAACCCGACGACGACGGATCTGGATGAGAAGCTGGTGTTCGTTCTTCGCTTAGCCGCTTCCGAGGTGGCGGGCAAGAGTATTAATCACGTCAGCCTTTTCTATATCGCAGACGGAAGCACGGTGCCGATCGAGATACCGGCCTGCCCGAAACGCAAACCGGCCTACGTGCCAGCAGTCGAAGATCCTCCCTGCTTGGCGCGGAAGATTGAGTACACCAAGCGGACGGCACCAGTCCAGGGGTTGATCGGCGGTTGGGAATTCGAGTTTTGGGCGGCGAAGAATGGGTTCATCGACGTCGCGTTCTAGTTCTAATTAGACGCGTCACAGACTGGGGGTTGGCGATTCTGCCGACCCCTTTCCTTTGTTGCTGTCTCGCTGTGCTTGTAGTCGGGAGAGCGCGACTACATTTCCCTTTGACCTGTAAAGCTCAGCCGCCTGCATTAACGCCTCGTGGGCTTCGTCCGTTTTGCCAGCGAGCGAAAGTACCGTCGCGAGTTCGCAAAGCGCGTCAGCCTCGAATCCAGGCGATTCTGCTTTCTTGAACATCTCGACGGCGGTCGACGCAAGCTGGAGCGCTTCATCTACTTCACCCTGCCTGGCGACAATGGGTGCAAGGACAGCCCGCCAAACGGCTTGAGCGCTCACGTCGTTGGGAGCGCTCAAGCGCTGGGCCATCTCGAGCAGCGGTTTGGCATCTGCATCTCGGCCCTGTTCGCGAATGATCCTTGCGAGCAAAACGGCAATCGCTGGCAGGTGATACCTTTCACCCAGACTGTCGAGCGCTTCAACATCGCGCTGCATTTGCTCTTCCGCTATTTTCAAATTCCCCCCGTGCAGTTCGACGATGCCCATGTGAATGCCGGTATAGGCGACGCGCGCTCCCCCACCTAAGTCGTCCAACATCTTCCGGCCTTGCTGAAGCAGTCCTCGCGCAACGGGAAGTTCTCCGTGCATCGCGCGAAGACTGGAAAGCGTGCACAGAAGGCTCGCCTCTACCACGCGGTCGCTCAGGCCCTGCTGGATGGTTCTCTCGCACAGACTGATGGCGTCCTCTACGGGCATCGGACCGAAGAGCGCGATGCTTGCGAGCGACAGGGCGACTCTTGCCGCGAGTCGATCGTTTTTGGCGAGCTGGGCGCACTTCAGCGCTTGCTGAGCGGCCTCCGAGGCCTGGCTGATACGACCAGCCACTGCATGCACTGTGAGCACCACCCGCCATGCGTTGGCGAGTTCGCTGTACGCACCGTCTCGCTCCAGCGCAGGCCGCAGCCTTTCCACCATGTCCAGCGGATCTTCCGTATCTCCGTCCGTTTCTCGGCTGTACAGACGAACGAAGGTGCTGATAACTCGCGCCGAGGCGGCTATACGCTCATTGCCGGCTCGTTCCGCGAGTTCTCTCGCTTCCTTGAGAATCGCACGCGCGTCTCCGAATCTTCCCAAACCCCCTAAAGCCTCTGCAAGGTCAGGCAACAGGTCAAGACGTTCGGCGTCTTCAACGGGCAACAACGCCGCGGCGCGCTGGAAGAGACTGCTTGCAGCATGGTTGTCGCCGCGTGCAAGCGCCCTCCGTGCCGCCGATCCCAGCCGGCGCGCACCGTCGCGTCCGAGCGCCGCTCCCGTCTGGTCGATCGGACCGAGCTCGCCGAGATACTTGTAGGCCTGCTCTAGGTGGTAACCGAGAATCGCCTCGAACTCCTGGCCGCGGTCGCTTTCGGCGTTAACCTGATCCGCCCACTTGACGAACTCAACGTGCATCGTCGCGCGAGCGCGCTTGAGCAGTCCGTTGTAGACGGTGTCGCGCACCAGGTGGTGCTCGAACCGATAACGCGTCTCCGAGCCCGCTGACGTCATCGGTCGGATGAAATGTTTGCGTGACAACGCGCTCAGTTGCGCTTTCACACCCTCGCGCAACGGCGGCGGCGCCAGTGACTCCACGGCGGGCTGCGGAAACTCCATGCCAATCACCGCAGCCGGCTCGGCCGCGGCACGTTCACCGCGTTGCAGTTTGTCCAGGCGCGCTTCAAGCAGCGCCTGAATCGTGGGTGGTATCGCGATTTCGGAGTGCGCCCGGACGCTTACCCATTGATCGCCCTCTCGCTGGACCGCGCCGGTTTCGATCAGCATCGACAACATCTGTTCCACGTATAGCGGATTGCCCTCGGCCGTGCTGACGATGCGCCCGAGCAGAGCACGCGGCAGCCCGACCGCGCCGAGGAGATTCGTCACGACTTGCGACGCCGCCGCGCGTCCGAGCGGTTGCAGCAGGATCCGACTGGAGTGCTCGCGTTCTCCCCACTGCGGACGCTCTTCCAGCAATTCGTTGCGCGCCGTCGCAAGCAGCAATACCGGCGCGTCGCCGATCGTTTCGAGCAAATTGTCGAGTAGATCCAGCAGCGCAGGCTCCGCCCAATGGATGTCGTCGAACAGCGCGAGCACCGGGCGTTGCGCGGCCAGCGTCTGCAGAAAGCGGCGCGCACCCCAATAGATTTCGTGCAAGGGAAACGGTGCGGCGCTGAGCCCGGTTGCAGACGCGATGCGATTGGCAATGTCAACATCGCCCGTGCACGCGCGCAGCAGCTTTTCGCGCGCTATATCCGGCGTATTGCCACTAACAATCCCGGCCGCCGAGTGCACCATCTCGCGCAAAGGCCAGAACGTGATGCCCTCACCATAGGCGAGGCAGCGTCCGCACACGATTCG
>DATLMT010000403.1:0-2470 GCA_035537135.1 Burkholderiaceae bacterium
TCGAAGCGGAGCTCGCAGCGAAGGGCAAGTTTGAACTGCTCGAAGTCGTGCGCAACATTTCGCCCGATACCGAAAGCTTCGTCTATACCCGTCAATCCGAGCCTCTCGGGCTGGGACACGCTGTGCTCTGTGCTGAAAGCATCGTCGGCGATGAACCATTTGCAGTGATTCTCGCGGACGATCTGCTAGACGCCGAGCAATCGGTCGTCGGGCAGCTTGTTGCCGCGCGCACTGCGCGCGGTGGCGGTAACGTTATCGCAGTGGAAGACGTGCCGCGGGCTGACACTGATCGGTACGGGATCGTCAGCGTTGAACCTATCGACACACGCACCTCACGCGTTTCACACATCGTCGAGAAGCCGGCACCCGACAAGGCTCCGTCGACGCTAGCGGTCGTTGGCCGCTATGTCCTCGAACCGGCAATATTCGGGCACTTGCGAACGATTCCGCGCGGCGCCGGCGGCGAGATTCAACTGACCGATGCGATCGCCGGCATGTTGTCGCACGAAACAACGTTTGCGTATCGCTACGAAGGAAAGCGATTCGACTGCGGATCAAAAGAGGGGTTCGTCAGTGCCACTGTGCACTTCGCGCGCAAGGCGGGCTACTCCGTTTAGCCAGAGCCGTTCGGTTCGTCGTCGGCTGCCTGCGCGCGTAATCGATACAGCCGGAACGGCATGAAGAACATCGCAAAGTAGGCAAGGCATGCGACTAGAAAGGACCAAAAAATCCACCAATCCGCCACGCCGATTTGCCACAAGGTCGTCCCGATAACAGCCATCACCGTATTAGCTCCCACCAGGACGGCCAGGGTCGCGCGCGGCGAGTAACCACGCCGCAACAAAATATGGTGGATGTGATCCCGGTCGGGCGACATGGGGCTGCGCCGCCGCGCCAGACGTCTCACCGTCACGGTAAACACATCCATCAATATCAGCCCCAACACCCACAGCATCGTTGGTGCAGGAACGGGATTGGCGTTCTGTTGCGTAAGCGATACCGCAAACCATGCGATGGCGAACCCGAGCACCATGCTGCCAGCGTCGCCCATGAAGGTGCGATGCTCTCCGCGCACCGCCCACGGCAGGTTGAAGAAGAGAAAGCCGATGATGGCGCCTGCGAGCACGACGATGATCTTTGTCGCGTTTAAATCGCCAATAGTGAGCGCGAACAGCGCAAAAAACAGCATCATTACCAGCGCGAGACTTCCTGCCAAGCCGTCGAGCCCATCGAACATGTTGATCGCGTTGATGACAGCGACAGTCGCGAAGACCGTCAAAGGAATGCCCCAGAGTCTTGTGTTGACTGGGTCAGTGGCAAAAAGATTGCCGAGGTCGACCAGAAAATTTGCACCGCCTGACGTCATCAACACCGACACGAAAATTTGCACGAGCATCTTCGTGCCCGCTGTAACTTCACCTAGATCATCAAGCACCCCGGTCAAGGCAAGTATCACCACCCCCACGAAGAAAGCGGCGTATTGGCCGAAGGCGGAGAACGAAGCCGCGAGTGCGAGCAGCATCGCGGCTGTGATGGCCATGCCGCCGGTTACGGCAACCGGTGCGGCGTGGCGCTTTCGTCCGCCCGGAACGTCCACCAATTGCCAGCGCTCCGCGGGTCGGCGCAATATCAGAATCAGCAGTGCAGAGACGAACGCCGCAAAAGCCGCCTGCGCCAGGTAGGTGAAAGGTAGGGCAGTGAACATACCGGATTATCCCGCGCGGGCTGTTGACGCGCCGGTGAGAACGCGGTGATAGACATCGACTGTCTTCCTCACCATCTGGTCGACTGAGAACACTTTTTCAACGCGCAGTTTGCCTGCGGTCCCCATGCGCGTGCGTCGCGCGTTGTCGCCCAGCAGTAGGTTCAAAGCACGAGCCAAGGCTGCCGAGTCCCTTGGCGGCACCAATAGCCCTGTCTCGCCGTCGAGCGTCACGTACTCAACCCCAGTGCCTAGCCGCGTAGTTACCACCGGCTTACTGCAATGCATAGCTTCCAGCTGAACCAGCCCAAACTGTTCGGAGCGTTCAACCGACGGCATGCAGAAAACATCGCACGCTTCGTAGTAAGCGACCAGCAGCGGGTCGGGAATAAAGCCCACGAACTTGACCTTGTGAGATATGCCAAGATCGGCTGCCACTTGTTTCAAAGAGGCCGTCAGTGGCCCGCGCCCGCCGATCAGCAGATCGGCATCGACTCCTTGCATCGCACGAATCAGAACGTCGAAGCCTTTGTAGTAAACGTGGCGACCAACTGCCAAAATTAGCGATCGATTGCGGTGTTCGTTCAATAGTTGATCGCGCGTGATCATCGAGGCGTCGGACGGTGCGAGCGCAGCAGGATCAAACCCGTACGGAATGACCTCGCGGATCTGCATGGGCTTGCCGGGCGGAATTTGCAGCGACGTTGCGAAGTGCTGCGGAGTGGCTCCGATCAACGCATCGGCATCGCGTACAAAGCGACGCATTAG
>DATLMT010000404.1:0-3745 GCA_035537135.1 Burkholderiaceae bacterium
CGCACCAGAAGACATCGCGCGCACCATCGTTTTTCTTGCGTCGCGCGCCGGGGCAAACATCTCGGGCCAGGCGATCGGCGTGGACGCGGACGTTCAGTCTCTGGTGTAAACCGCAGCAGCGGCCACCTAACGCTTGCTGCCGCCCAGCAGCGCAGCGACGCGGGCCGGCTTGTCTGTACCTGGAGCAGGTGCGGGTGCCGCAGCGGGCGAAGCTGTGACGGAAGTCGACGGCGCGCCCGGCTCGTATGGCTTGCTGAAAAAGTCGTCGACCGGCTGTGCGGGTGCATACGAGCGCTCGGGCCGGCGATCCATGCTGTCGCGCCGCGCCAGTCGTTCGCGATCGCTGCGCGCAGCGCGTGGAGGTTGGGCGACGTTAAACGCGCGAATTTCAAATTTCTGTTTTGTGAGCTTTTCGATCGCAGCCACGGCACGCTCTTCGGAGCCCGTCATCAACATGATCGTCAGGCCACTCATGCCGGCGCGTCCGGTGCGGCCAATGCGGTGGATGTAATCCTCAGCCGCAAATGGAACGTCATAATTAATAACGACTGGCAGCTCGACAATGTCGAGACCGCGCGCCGCGACATCCGTCGCGACCAGCACTTCAATCGTATCGGTCTTGAACCCTTCGAGCGCCTTCATGCGCTCGTCCTGCGTCTTGTCGCCGTGTATCGCATCGGCGTTGATGCCGGCCTTCTGCAGCTGACGCGCGAGCCGCCGGCATTCGATTTTGGCGTTAACGAACACCAACACCTGCGTTAGGCGTCCGCCGTCGGGACCGCGCGTACTCAACAGCTCGAGCAGTGCCGCGACCTTTTCGGATTCGTGCAGCTTGAACACTTCCTGCGTCACGTTCTCCGCGGTCGCGTTGCGGCGCGCGACCTCGATCAATTGAGGGTCGTGGAGAAAGTTGGCGGCGAGCTTCTTGATCTCTTCGGAGAACGTCGCCGAAAACATGAGGCTCTGACGTTCTTTGGGCAGCAGGTTAAGGATGCGCGAAATGTCGGGCAGAAACCCCATGTCGAGCATGCGATCGGCTTCGTCGAGCACAACAATCTGCACCTGCGACAAGCTCGTGTTCTTCTGCTGTAGATGGTCTAGCAGGCGCCCTGGCGTTGCGACCAATATTTCGACGCCGGAGCGCAGTGCGATAGTTTGCGGATCCATGTCGACGCCGCCGTAGACGACTGCGCAGCGCAGAGGCGTCTTCGCGATGTACTTCTTAACGTTATCGGCTGTTTGATCGGCAAGCTCGCGCGTAGGGGCAAGGATGAGCGCGCGCACCGGATGCCGTGCCGGCGACATGCTTGCACTCGCGTGCGGCAGTAACTTCTGAATGATCGGCAATGCAAAGCCAGCCGTTTTCCCGGTGCCGGTTTGCGCAGCACCCATTACGTCAAGCCCCTTCATCACGACTGGAATCGCTTTCGCCTGAATCGGCGTCGGCGTTGCGTAACCCATCTCGGTGATCGCGGCGAGAATCAGCGGATCGAGGCCGAAATGAGTGAAGTCCTTCGGGTCAGACATTAAGTGGTGGGCCTCCCGTGAGTCGAACACGGCACCAACGGATTATGAGTCCGCTGCTCTAACCAAGCATGAGCTAGAGGCCCGCTTACTGGCGCACGACGCTGCGTTCTACTCAAGGAAACTCTTAAGCTTGTCAGAGCGGCTTGGATGACGCAGCTTGCGGAGCGCCTTGGCCTCGATCTGCCGTATCCGCTCGCGCGTGACGTCGAACTGCTTGCCGACTTCCTCCAGCGTGTGATCGGTCGACATCTCGATACCGAAGCGCATGCGCAGCACCTTTGCTTCGCGCGGGGTCAAAGAATCGAGCACATCCTTGGTCACGTCCGAAAGACTGTTGTACTGCGCAGCATCAACAGGAGCAACGGTCGATGTGTCTTCAATGAAGTCACCCAGATGCGAATCGTCGTCGTCGCCGATCGGCGTTTCCATGCTGATCGGCTCTTTGGCGATCTTCAGGATCTTGCGGATCTTGTCTTCCGGCATCTCCATCTTGACCGCCAGCGTCGCCGGATCGGGCTCAGTGCCAGTCTCCTGCAGAATCTGACGCGAGATCCGATTCATCTTGTTGATCGTCTCGATCATGTGCACCGGAATGCGGATCGTGCGCGCCTGATCGGCGATCGAGCGCGTGATGGCCTGCCGGATCCACCACGTCGCATACGTCGAAAACTTGTAGCCGCGTCGGTATTCGAACTTGTCGACCGCCTTCATCAGACCGATGTTGCCTTCCTGAATCAGGTCGAGAAACTGCAAGCCGCGGTTGGTGTACTTCTTCGCGATCGAGATCACCAATCGCAGATTAGCTTCGGTCATCTCGCGCTTGGCCTTGCGCGCTTTTGCCTCGCCCGTGGCCATCTGCTTATAGACTTCGCGTAGATCCTTCAGCGGCAGTACTACGCGCTTTTGCAGTGAACCAAGCTTGCCCTGCAACTCCTGCACCGACGGCAGATTACGGCGCAGCATCTCGGCATAAGCCTGCTCAGAGTCCGCTTCACGGCCCGCCCACCGCATATTGGTTTCGTTGCCCGGGAACGTCTTCAGGAAGTGCGTGCGGGGCATGCCGCACTTGTTGACCGTGATCTCGTAAATCTGTTTTTCGATTGAACGCACTTCGTCGACCTGACGGCGCAAGGTGTCCGACAGCCGCTCGACCATCTTCGCGGTGAAGCGCAGGCTCATCAGCTCGTCAAGAATTTTCTGCTGCGACTTCAGATAGCCCGGCGATTTGTAGCCTTCCTTTTCGAACGACACGCGCATCTTGTCGAAGAGCTTCGTGACATGGTCGAATTTGTCGAGGGCACGCACTTTCAGTTCGTCCAGCTGTCCTGCCGTCATGCCCGAAGCACCGATATCGGTCGTCTCTTCGCCCTCTTCGTCTTCCTCATCGCCGCCGGCAGTCGGAAAGTCTTCGGCCAGCGGATCCATCAAGCCATCGACCACCTCGTCGATCGGAATTTCGGTTCCCCGAATCCGCTCGCCGTAGGCAAGGATTTCCGCGATCGTCGTCGGACATGCAGAAATGGCCATCACCATATGCTTCAAGCCGTCTTCGATTCGCTTAGCGATTTCAATTTCGCCTTCGCGCGTCAGCAACTCGACCGAACCCATTTCACGCATGTACATGCGCACGGGATCAGTCGTACGGCCAAATTCGGCGTCGACGGTCGATAGCGCCGCTTCCACTTCTTCCTCGGCGGCATCGTCAGGAGTGGCAGCCGGGACGTTCTCGCTCATCAACACCGTCTCAGCATCAGGCGCCTGGTCGAACACCTGCAACCCCATGTCGCTGAACGTGCTGATGATCGCGTCGATGGCTTCAGCATCGACGAGCGCGTCGGGCAGGTGATCGTTGATCTCGGCGTACGTCAAAAAGCCGCGCTCTTTGCCAAGCTTGATCAGCGCCTTCAACTTGTTGCGACGGGTCTCGAGGTCTTCTTCGGTGCCGTGGTAGCTGCGCTCCAGCGCTTCCTTCAGCGCCTTTTCCTTGGCCCGACGATCCTTGGCGCGTAACTTGGTCGCGCTCATTTTTTCGACGATCTGCACGCTCGGATCGTCGCCGGTGTCAACGGCCTCAGGCACTGCATCGGCGCCACCATTGAGCAACTGTTCCGTGCTTTGCTTCGGCTTGCGCCCGGGACGGCCGCGAACTGCATCCGCGGCGTCCGCCGGCGCTTCGTCACTTCCGTTGCCATCCGGCACCGAGCGCCCGCCAGGTGTC